>NZ_JAUBOX010000002.1:0-268777 GCF_036700445.1 Microcoleus sp. T3_B1 | reverse complement strand
TCTGGTGGCTGTGGGCTTTTTCATTCCTTTATTTTACCAGATGCCGCCACTTAAGTTTTTTTGACCTGAATCCTTACGTTTGAGCTGATATTTATACAGTAGCGAGTTGTTATTGTACGGTCGATATAGATAACCTAAGTTGTTAAAATTCAATCCAAAAACAAAAAAACTGAGGCAACCTCAGTTTAAATAAGTAAACCTCAGTAAACTTCAGGTTATACTCAAGATCCAATGAAAAATTTTTAACGTTATGAATTTTGAAGAAGGGCTGAAACTCGCAGATACGGCCGTATTTGCCAAAACAAACAGACACTTAAAAGATATAGAAGTAATAATTCTGAGGGGAGCTTGGCAAGGGCAGGAGTATCATAAGATTGCAGAGGCTTACGGATATGCTGCCGAATACCTGATGCAAGATGTTGGCCCCAAGTTATGGAAGCTGCTTTCGGAAGCTTTAGGGGAAAGAGTCAGTAAAAGAAACTTTCAAACGGCATTGGAAAGGCGATCGCACTTCCAGTCAGAGATAGCCGCACAGCCAATTGCACCAGAAATAGCGGAACAATTGGTCAACATCGAGGATTTTGGCGATGTTTCAGGAGTTACAAGCACTCCTTTATGCCAAGATTGGGGTGAAGCGCCGGAAGTCTCAAATTTTTTCGGCCGCGCCGCAGAATTAAATACCCTCAGTCAATGGGTACTCCGCGATCGCTGTCGCTTGGTGGCGCTGTTGGGTATGGGAGGTATTGGTAAAACGGCTTTGACTGCTAAACTGGGAGAACAACTTCAGGGTGAATTTGAATATCTAATTTGGCGCAGTCTCCGTCATGCACCTCCCTTACTCACAATTTTGAGTGAGTTGAATTCATTTGCCAGCAGTTCCCCAGAAACGCAACTGCCAACTACTGTAGACGAGCAAATTTCTTCCCTGCTCAAGAATTTGCGCGATCGCCGTTGTTTGCTGATCCTAGATGATTGGGAAATGATTTTGCGAAGTGGAGACATCGCTGGCTACTACCGAGACGGTTATGAAAGCTACGGTCAACTACTGCGGCGAATAGGAGAAGAACGGCATAAAAGCTGCTTATTACTCCTATCGCGAGAAAAGCCTGTAGAGGTTGCATCTTTAGCAGGCGAAACCTTACCTGTACGTGCATTACAAGTTAAAGGCTTAAAACAAACAGAGGCAAAAATGCTTTTGGCTGCCAAAGGTTTTTCTGACTCAGAAAACGGCTTAGATGAACTGATACAAATATACCGAGGTCATCCTGCTGCACTGAAAATTACTGCTACCACAATTCAAGAGTTGTTTAATGGAAATATTAGTCAATTTATGGGTCAGAGTTCCTTAGTTATTGGCGATATATTTGCCAATTTACTTAACGAACATTTTCAGCGGTTATCAGATGTAGGAAAAGCTGTGATGTACTGGCTGGCCATTGAACAGCAGCCGATTTCCTTGAGCCAATTGAAAGCAAAATTATCAGCAGCCGTTTCTAGTTCCGAATTACTAACAGTATTAGAATCCTTGGTAAGACGTTCCTTAATCGAAAAAGAGCTTTCCCCTTCTAGTGCTGAATCCAAATTCACTCTCGAACCTGTGATGATGAAATATGTTACTCAGAAACTTGTCGAACAAATATGTCAAAATGTTCGAGAAGCAATGCAAGCGCCATCCATCGAACAAATAGGTTTAATCGGAAGTCATGCTTTCGAGCGATCGCCAGAACTCAAGGACACTAAAATTACTCAGCTACACCCGATCTTAACCAAAGTTCGAGAACGCTTAGATTTAACTCGAATAAATAATTATCAAATGCAGCTAAAAGAACTTTTGTCAAAATTGCGCGAGTGTCCTTCCCCAAAGCTTCAATATGCAGAGAAAAATCTTCTCAAACTGCTAGGAGAAACTGAAATATAGAGTGGGGAGGGCGGGTTTATGTAACCGATCTGCAAGCTTTAAATCAGTTGGCGAACCCGCCCCTACAGGTTCTTAAGAGGTTCTATGGTTCCAAATAAGTTAATTCATCCAGGATTCATATTGCAAAATCGCTATCGAGTTATCGATCGCATTGGTGGCGGTGGCTTTGGCGAGATTTTTGAAGTAGACGATGGTGGCATTATCAAAGTATTAAAAGTTTTGAATTTAGATAACTTTAATAACCCAGATATTAAGCAAAAAGCCACCATTTTATTTCAGCGAGAAGCAGAGTTCTTAATGAGCCAAAGGCATCCTGGCATTCCTCATGTAGAAAAAGACGGATATTTTAATTGGCCTGAAGGTAGTAGCAAACCGTTACCATGTTTGGTAATGGAGAAAATACCGGGGCAAAATTTACAAGAGTGGATGTTAGCAAGAGCGAATCAACCAATAAATACAGAAACAGCCATTGAGTGGTTGACACAACTCACACAAATTCTCAATTTACTGCACGATCAGCAGTATTTTCACCGAGATATTAAACCGTCCAATATCATGTTAAAACCGGATGGCAAATTGGTATTAGTTGATTTTGGTGCGGTGCGAGAAGTAACAGAAACTTACTTGCGGCAACAAAAAGAAAATTATACGGGAACTGCGATTATTTCCGCTGGTTATACGCCAAGCGAACAAGCAGAGGGTCATGCAGTACCGCAATCTGATTTTTTTGCTTTAGGACGTACTTTTGTTTATTTACTGACAGGAAAAGTGCCGATCGATTTACCTAAAAATCCTGACAATGGTGAATTAATATGGCGAGATAAAGCAACGCAAGTTTCACCGGATCTGGCAAATTTGCTTGACCGAATGATGGCGATTTTCCCCGGAAAGCGACCGCAAATTTGCCAGGAAATATTGCAGATTTTGGCACGAGGAGACGCGCGCTCGCCCTTGGAAAGATTGGCGAAACCGTTGCCAGAAATTAAACAATCGATCGAGCCCAGTAAAACGAATCCTATCAAAAATAGGATTCGTTTTAACTGGGTAGGCAAACTAGCTCTAGCTAGCTTTTTTTTGGTAGGTGGTTGGTGGACTTTCTCACCCCAAATAGTATATTTTCTTAAGAAAGAAGGTTTTTTAAGTTACAAGAATAAACGTTTAGAGACTGCGGAAATCTCTTATAAAACAGCTCTCTTTTTTAAACCAAATGATGGTCAGACTAACTATAATTTAGGCGTCCTTCATGAAGACAAACAAGAGTACGATCGGGCTCGCGCTGCCTATCAAATTGCTGTCAATGCAGGTTTTAATCAAGCTTTAAATAATTTGGCACGGTTAGAAATTTTAGATAAACAATATGCAAAAGCTATACCGCTGTTAGAAAAAGCTTTACCACTTGCTAAAGATCGCAAAATTAAGTATGCCGTTTACAAAAATTTAGGTTGGGCGCAGTTGGAGTTAGGGCGATATGAAGAGGCTAACAATAACCTGACGAAAGCGATTAATATTTCCAGCGATCGCTCTGTTGCTTACTGTTTGCAAGCGGTTCTTTTAGAACGTCAAGGCAATAAACAAGCATCTATATCTAATTGGAAAAAGTGCTATGATAATTTGCAGTCGGAGTCTTCTGAAGAACAGAGATGGATACGGCAAGAATTTAGCAAAAATTTTCAAAATTTAAAGTTATAGCGTATCTCCGATAGTCCGGCAGGGGTTTAAACCCCTGCCTCAAAGCACAAGTCCTCTTTTAGAGGACTAATGAAGATTTCCAAAGTTTATGCGATCGCGAACAATGAAAAATAATTTAGGTCATGAAAAATAATCATCCATCCAAGCTGACACCAATCAATCTCAAAGGCAAAACATTTACTTACTTTGCTATTTTTGGGCTGACGCCTTTAATCCCGATCGTCACAGCGTCAAGAGTTTATCCGATAATTAATGGATTGCATCCTCAAGTTTCAGGTATCCATCGACGGGAAATGCTAGCGCTCGACTGTGAGGATTATACTGCCGATCCTCGCGGGCCTCTTGATGTCTTAATTCCTTATATTATCAGTCCCCGACGCACTTTATTGCTGAACGATCGACCGAAATTGCGTTGGAATAAAGTTCCCGGTGTTAATAATTATACTGTTAGTTTAGTGAAGGGCGATCGGGCAATTTGGGAAACAAAAGTTAATGGAAATGAAGTAGTGTATCCGGGAACACCACAACTGGAACCGGGATTTGTGTATTTACTGGTGGTAAAAGCAGAAAACGGTAGGACATCTGACGAGGAAAAACTGCCCGATCGAAGCTTCCGAATGCTACCAACGAAGGAAAAGCAACTGGTGAAAGGGGCGATCGAGCAAATTAACAGTCAAAAAATTGCCGAGAAAACCAAAGCTTTGCAACGTGCTTATTTTTACATCGGTTCGGATTTGAAATCTGAGGCGATCGAGACATTGGAAGCATTGGTAGCAACGGGTTTTCGAGAAGCTATTGCATATCGCAAGCTAGGCGATTTATACTGGCAAGAAGGGGTGACATTGCTGGCAGAGAGCAATTATCTAAAAGCACAGGAATTAGCTAGTGCAGCCAAAGACATCGGGGAGCAAGCACAGTTAGAGGAGGCTTTGGGGGAGTTGTACGGGGCGATCGGCGAGAAGCAAGAAGCACTTCGCTGGTTGACGCAAGCCATAAACAGTCACAAAGCTTTAGGAAATACGCCAAGAGTCAAGGAAATTGAAAGGCAGATTGCCAAACTCAAGGCAAGTTTGGCAAAACCGCAACGCTTTGCCGGAGGATTGGGGAGTTAATTTAGAGAAAATTTTGATTTTTTCCGGAGAACAGTTTTTAGAGGGAGTATGAAATTGGAAATCATGAGGTGAGAGGCAAGAAGGAAAATGAGTAATGAAAAATCTGCCAGTCAGGTAGCTGAGGAATTAGTTTCTGTACCAAACGGGTTGAGGCCTGGTGCTGGAGAAACTATTTTAATTTCTCATGTAGCAGATAGCACTCCGGACACACGACCAATCACAGAGCCTCCTAGTGTCAGACCACCCACTCCAGGTAATATAGTCGATCGTACAGGTTAGGAATTTCTTGTTCTTAAGGCAAATGACCTATTGAGGTAAACTTGTTTGGGGTTAGCTAAAAGTGAGGGAATTATCTTTGATATCAACTTTTATTTTTTGCTACCTGCTTTTGCTCGGCTCCCCCCTGTTACAAAGATCGAATGCTTTAGCGCTGGAAGTGCCAGAACAAGCACAAAATGCCCAAAATACTAAAACTGAAGCAGATAGACTGTTTCAACAGGGGAACGAGCAATTAAATAGCGGCGACCTACAAAAAGCACTGGAAACCTACCAACAAGTTTTGGAGATTAGGAGAAAAATCGGCGATCGCCCAGGTGAGGGGGAAGTTCTTCACAAAATAGGCGTTGTTTACCACTATCTCAATCAGTATCATCAAGCAGTAGAGTTTTATCAAAAAGCATTAGAAGTGCGTCGAAATTTAGGCAATCGTACTGGGGAAGCAGCTACTCTCCACAATCTTGGAGACGTATATCGATTATTAGGCGAATACCAACCAGCCCTAGAAGTTTTGCAGCAAGCTCTTGCTATTCGTCAGGAGTTTAACGATCTAACAGGAGTTGGTAACACTCTCAATCATCTTGGTGCTGTTTATCAAGAAATGGGGGATTATTATCGTGCTTTAGAGTTCTATCAAAAAGCTCTTACTATTAGTAGAGAAGAGAGAGATCGAGCTGGTGAAGGACGTGCCTTAACCAATCTGGGAATAATTTACGGAAATTTGGGGCAGTATGTTCGTGCTTTAGAGTTTTATCAGCAAGCGTTAGCGATATTTGAAATTTTAAATAATCCTACTTATAAAGCTCATATTCTCGATCGGACGGGTTCAACCTATAGCGAACTGGGTCAATACTCGCAAGCACTAAACTTATATCAACAAGCTTTAGCTACTTATCAAGCAACAAATAATAAAGGAGGCATGGCAACAACTCTTCATAACATTGGTTTAGTTTATGTTAAAATGAGTCAGTATGCCCAAGCATTAAACTTTTATCAGCAAGCTTTAATTATTAGTAAGGAGATAGGCTACATTACAGGAGTTGGAAATACTCTTAACAATTTAGGCGTAGTTTACCAGCAGTTAGGTCAGTATTCTCAAGCCATAGATGTCCTCAAACAATCATTGTCAATTTTCCAAAATCTTGGCAATCGTAAGGATCTAGGTGATACTTTGGATAGTTTAGGTACAGTTCATCAAAGAATTGGTCAATATTCCCAGGCTTTGCAATTATATCAGGAATCTTTAGCAATCCGTAAAGAAGTAGGCGATCGCCCTGGAGAAAGAATTACTCTCAGTAACATTGCTGACGTAATTTTCAAACAAAATCAACCAGAATTAGCCATAATTTTCTATAAAGAATCTGTCAACGTTACCGAATCAATTCGCAGCGAATTGCGCTCTCTACCCACCGAACAACAGCGCTCTTACACTACTACTGTCGCCGATACCTATCGCCATCTTGCCGATTTATTACTGCAACAAGACCGAGTTTTAGAAGCACAACAAGTCCTCGATTTACTCAAAATTCAAGAAATAGAAGATTATCTCCGTTCCGTTCGGGGAAACGAACAAACGGCACAAGGCATTCCCTTAACTCCTCAAGAACAGCAAATTCGCAACAGGCACAATGAAATTTTAAATAGAGAAATTCAACTAGGCAGAAAGCTTGCTGAATTAGAAAAAATTCCCGTAGCTAACCGCACGCCCCTGCAGCAACAAGAAATTGCCAATTTCAGGCAAATGCAGCAGGAAATGCGCGGCACATTCAATGAATTTATTAACTCCCCTGAAATTGTTGCTATTGTCCAACAACTCAGCCCTAATGCTAGAGTACAAACTGTGAATCTAGCTCAACTCAATACCATACGGGGAGACCTATTGCAGCGGTTAGAAAAAAAAGCCGTATTGATTCAGCCTTTAATTTTAGAAGACCGTTTAGAATTGGTAATAACAACTGCTGACTCTCCCCCATTCCGACGTACTGTAGCAGTTAAAAAACAAGAACTCAATCAAGCAATTGTGGAATTTCGCATGGCTTTGGAAGATCCCAAATCCGATGCCAAAATCCCAGCTAAGAAACTTTATAATTGGTTAATCAAACCCGTCGAACACGATCTGACTGAAGCACAAGCTAAAAGCATTATTTATGCTCCTGATGGACAGTTGCGCTACATTCCTCTAGCAGCTTTATATGATGGTAAACAATGGTTGGGGCAGCGGTTTGCCATTAATAATATTACTGCTATGAGCCTGACAAAATTCAATGTAGAAACTGCAGCTAAACCTCGCATTTTAGCTGGTGCTTTTGCTGCGGGTCGTCATAATTTTGAACGGGGGTCTACTCGATTTGGTTTTTCTGGTTTGGAATTTGCGGGGCTAGAAGTGGAAAATTTAGCTGCGATGATGCCAGGAACTACAAAATTAATCGATCGGGAATTCAATCGTGCCACGATGATTCCGCGTTTGCCAGATTATACAATTATACATTTGGCAACTCATGCTATGTTTGTTACGGGAAAACCCGAAGATTCGTTTATTTTGCTGGGTGATGGGGGTCTAATTACCCTGCCCGATATTCAAACTTTAAACCTACTAAATGTAGACTTGGTAGTATTGAGTGCTTGCCAGACGGGGATAGGTGGTAAACTAGGTAATGGAGAAGAAATTTTAGGTTTTGGCTACCAGATACAGGAAACAGGAGCAAAAGCTGCGATCGCTTCTTTATGGAAAGTAGATGATGGCGGCACTCAAGCTTTGATGGTTGCTTTTTATACGGCGTTGCTGTCGGGAAATAAGAAGGCAGAAGCTTTGCAAAAAGCGCAAATAGCCTTAATTACAGGTGATGATTCAGTGTTGGGTCCATCGACCAATTTATCAATTTTATCTCAAACTCGCAGCGGTTTGAAACGGTCAGTGGCCAGTCGTTTGCATCATCCATACTACTGGGCACCGTTTATTCTAATTGGTAATGGTCTTTAGATAGTTGACAGTTGACAGTTGACTGTTAACTGTTGACAGTTGACAGTTGACTGTTGACTGTTGACTGTTGACTGTTGACTGTTGACTGTTGACTGTTGACAGCGAGGCTTTTAGATCGAACTGTTAATAGATTCCGGGAATTAGTTTTTTGACTTTTTGGCGGTACTCTGAATAGTCTGGATATTTTTTGGTTAACCAGGTTTCTTCTCGGTTGGCTTTGATCTCGAAAAGTATTATTAATAGTGCGCTGGCTATTAAGTGGGATATGCTCATTTGAAAAAGTGTCCAGCCGAGGGCTGCTAAAATTAAGCCGCTGTATAATGGATGCCGCACTATTCCGTAAATGCCTGTTTGGACTAATTCTCCGTCTTCTCTGGGATAGGGTAAAGGTGTCAGGTTTTTTCCTAAGTCTATCAATCCTTTGATGATGAAAATTAATCCGGTTAAGCCGAGAATACTGGCCATAAACCAGATAATATAAAGTAAGTGGGTTGATTGAATTTTTAATCCTGGCAGTTGATAAACTGGTAAGATTACAAATCCTGTGAGCAATCCTCCTTGAAGCAAAACTAAATATTCGCCACGGCTGTTGTTGCGCCAGCCTTCGCGCGTGAAGCCCCAGTCAGTTAAGATTTTCATAGTAAGACGAAGTTCGGCAACGGATTTTGTAACGGATGTAACGGATACAAGGAAGAGGGGTGGAAGGAAGAAGGAAGAGGGAAGAGGGAAGAGGGAAGAAAGAAGAAGGAAATGAACTGTTGTTTCTACTCGTTATTAGGCTCGGCTTGGTAATGCCTAACCGTCGGCTATGCCTCCAATTTTATTTTCGGAAGCGAGGCATAATTTTCGTCCATAAGTGAGGCAGAGCCTCTGGACATGGGTTCCCAGGCAGAGCCGGGGAACCAGCTAACCTACGGCGAACAGCGAACAGCGAACAGTCAACTGTCAACAATTAACAAATTTATTCTCGCCAGGGACGTGTCATTAATTCTAATTGATTGACTTCTTCTTGGCTCAAATTCCAGCCTAACGCGCCTGCATTTTCTTGGGCTTGTTTGGCGGTTTTGGCGCCGGGAATGGGGATGACTCCGTTTTGGCATATCAACCAGTTTAGGGCAACTTGGGCGGGCGTTCGATCGCGCTTTCTGCCCATTTTTCGCAGGGTAGACATGACTAATTCAATTTTTTCGAGGCCACTTTTGCTGAAGCGGGAGTCCATTTTTCTGGCTCCTGTAGGTGGTTCTTGGGCTGTGTATTTGTCGGTAAGCAATCCTTGGGCTAAGGGACTGTAAGCTAAAATTGTGACGCCCAATTCGCGGGCTGCACTCACAATTCCTTGTTTTTCTACTTGCCGCGACAGCAAGGAGTAACGGACTTGATTTGTTGCTAGGGGAACGCCTCTGGCTGCTAGTATTTTGTGGGCTTGGCGCATCTGTTCTGCTGAATAGTTGCTGACTCCTACTGCTTGAATTCTGCCTTGTTTTACTTCATCCGCTAAGGCGTTCATCAGGGTTTCTTGACTGAGTAAAAAAGTGAAGGGCCAGTGCACTTGGTAGAGGGCTATTTGTTCTACTTGCAAGCGTTTTAAGCTGGCACTCAAGGCTTCGGAAACTGATTTTCCTGTAATCCGCCAAGGTACGGGGCCGAATTTGGTGGCTATTTGCACGGGTTGGGTGGTTTTTTTGATAAACTGCCCCAGCAATTCTTCTGACAAGCCGTTACCGTAGACTTCGGCTGTGTCGAAGAAGTTGACTCCGCTGTCTAGGGATGTTTTGAATGCTGCTTCGACTTCGGCGGCGCCGTAGTTGCTGCCGTAGTTCCAAAATAGTTTGTCGCCCCAAGCCCAAGTTCCGACGCACAGGGGAATGACGGCGGGGCCGTTTTGTCCTAGGGTAATGGTTGTCACGGTTGGTAAATCCACAGTTATTGATTCTCTTTATTTTTATATGAATTTATACGAATAATCGCGATCGAGCTTCTAGCCGGGGGAGGAAAGGCGGCTGGTGGCGATATCTCAGTTACTATAAGTGCAAATGATGTGTTTATTTGAGTAGTTATGTCGATCGACCGTTTGCCAGATTCAAGATTAACAGATTCCGCGACTCCTGCTATCAAGAGAGTTACCCTGCTGACTATGTTCCGGTTGGGTTTGTTTCAGATGGGATTGGGCATGATGTCGATTTTGACCCTGGGGGTGCTCAATCGCGTGATGATTAAGGAGTTGGCGATTCCGGCTACTGTGGTGGCTGGTACGCTGGCTATGCACCAGTTTGTGGCGCCGGCTAGAGTGTGGTTCGGGCAAATGTCTGATGCTAGGCCTTTGTTTGGCCATCACCGCACGGGTTATGTGTGGATGGGCGGGGTTTTGTTTGTGATTTCTGCTTTTTTGGCGGTACAAGTGATGTGGCGCTTGGGCAGCAGTTTGGAGGCTGTGGGGTGGACTACTCCTACTTACGGCTGGGTGGGTTTGTTGGGTTTGATTTTTGCACTTTACGGTATTGCTATTTGTTCGAGTTCGACTCCTTTTGCTGCTTTGTTGGTGGATGTTTCGGATGAGGAAGATCGATCGAAGTTGGTGGGTGTGGTGTGGTCGATGCTGATGGTTGGTATTATTATCGGGGCGATTGTTAGCAGTGGTTTGCTGAAGCAAATTGATGGGGATGTGCCACGGGAAGTGTTGCAGGCTTCGATTAACGGTTTGTTTGTGAAGGTGCCGGCGCTTGTTTTGCTGTTGGTGGGGATTGCAACTTTTGGCGTTGAGAAAAAGTATTCGCGGTACAAAGCTCGATCGTCGGCAGTGAATCGAGAAGATAAAATTACTCTGGGAAGTGCGCTGCGGATTTTGACTGCTAGCCGCCAAACCGGTTTGTTTTTTACTTTCCTGCTGATTATGACAATTTGCTTGTTTATGCAGGATGCGGTTTTGGAACCTTACGGCGGGGAAATTTTTAAGATGTCGATTTCGGAAACTACGCAGTTGAATGCTATTTATGGTACTGGTGTGCTTTTTGGTTTGAGCGCAACTGGTTTTTTAATTGTGCCGCGCATTGGCAAGCAAAATACGATTAGGTTGGGCTGTTTGTCGGTGGCGACTTGTTTTGGTTTAATTATTTTATCTGGATTTACTGGTAATCCAATTGTGTTTAAGTCGGCTTTAATGTTTTTTGGTTTGGCTTCGGGAATTACGACGACTGGTGCATTGAGTTTGATGTTGGATTTGACTGCTGCAGAAACTGCTGGGACTTTTATTGGTGCTTGGGGTTTGTCGCAGGCGATGGCGCGGGGTGTGGCGACGATTAGTGGCGGTGCTATTTTGGATTTGGGCAGAAGTTTGTTTGGGGTGCCGATGTTGGCTTATGGGTTGGTTTTTGCTGTGCCTGCGGTGGGTATGATTCTGGCTGTTTGGTTGTTGGGTAGGGTGGATGTTCGGGAGTTTCAGGATAATGCTAAAAGTGCGATCGCGACTATTCTGGAAAATGACTTAGACTGATATTTTGTCAGTTGGCAGTTGGCAGTTGTCAGTTGGCAGTTGTTAGTTGTCAGTTGTTATTGCAATAACGAATAACGAATCAGGAACCAATAACCAATAACTAATGACTAATTTTTGGAATTCAATTTTAACTTTTTCTCAGACTACTGTCCAGACAGTCGGCGAGCAGTTTTTGAAAGATTTCGGTTCTGCACAAGCAGATGAGAAGGATGATGGGAGTTTGGTTACGCAGTCTGACAATTGGGCGGATGCAGAAATTAGAAATGCGATCGCATCTACTTTTCCCAGTCACGGAATTTTGAGCGAGGAAGGAGAACACGTTTTCCCAGATACGGAATGGTGTTGGGTTGTAGATCCTCTGGATGCTACGACTAATTTTGCTCGGGGAGTTCCGATTTGGGGGATTTCTTTGGGCTTATTGTATCGCGGAACTCCGGTTTTTGGCTGCGTGCATTTGCCACCAGTTAATCAATCTTTTCACGGTTTTTATGCAGGGGATTTGGCGGGCCACAACGTATTGGCAAATATGCCTCAAGGTGCGTTTTTGAACAATCGACCGATTTGTCCCACTGCTGATAAAATGAGCGGAAATCATATTTTTAATTTGTGTTCGCGGAGTGTGGGAATCGGGCCTCATCTTCCGAGTAAAATTCGGATGTTGGGCATGGCTAGTTACAATTTTTTGACTGTGGCTTCGGGTGTGGCTATGGGAGGGGTGGAAGCGACTCCGAAAATTTGGGATATTGCCGGGAGTTGGGTAATTGTGAAGGCTGCTGGTGCAGTTTGGTTGCCGCTGGAATCCCAGGGGATTTTTCCGCTGGAAGTGGGGAAGAATTACGGGAGAGTTTCTTATCCGACTTTGGTGATGAATCGGCAGGAGTTGGTGTCGGTGTTTTTGCCGTTTGTGGAGGCTTGGAAGAAGAAAAAAATGGGGTAATTTAGGTGAAGCAAAGCTATCCCGTAGGAAATCGAACAATTATTAAATAAAACTGCAGGGCAGGCGTGACGGAGGAGTCTCCCACGTCTGCCGTGCTGTTTGGAAGAAATATACCGACCGATGACCGATGGTTCAAGTATGCCTACCCTCGTCTATTTCTGCCAATCTGCGATCGGGTGGTTTTATTTTACGTCGATAGGGTGATGCGGTTTCGGTACAATTTGTGGTAATGTTTTCACGAGCTATTATCTGTCGGAAATAAAATTATACCCGTTTTCAAGTAGAGGCACAAGGGTAAATAGATTTACTGCGGTGTGGGAAAAAGTAGATGAGTGGTATCTTGGCTATGCCGAAGAGTTAGCCTGGGGGAAGATACAAGAATAAACCTGGGAAGAAACTCAGAAAATTATGCGGTTGGCGATCGCACTTGATGCAGCCAGCAAAATAACAGATACTGGGATTGGGACACAACATTGCTGTGTCCCAACTCCAAAATGAATTTATTGCCTCATGCGATTAATTTCGACAGCACATTAGACAACTTAGCACCGAGATTCTCAACAGCGTCCTGCAGTTTTGCATCTTTCATCGTACCGTCAGCATTAAATGCTTCAAAAGCTTGGGGAATTGCTTTCTGATCCGGGAGCACCAATACGTTAATATTCCCCAGGATCGATCGCAAATGCACTAATCCCCGCAAACCGCCCATTCCGCCTGGGGAAGCACTCATAATTACCGCTACTTTGCCCGTAAATGCCACCAATCCCGGTTCACCCGGTGCTGGGCGCGATACCCAATCGATCGCATTTTTCAACACAGGCGTAATTGAACTGTTATACTCAGGAGAAGCTATCAAAAACCCGTCATGCGCTACCATCAATTCCTTCAATTTACGGGCATTTTCTGGCACTCCCTCTTTTGCTTCTAAATCTTCGTCAAATAGCGGCATCGGCAAATCGCGCAAATCTACATAAGTAACTTCTGCACCCGCCGCCTTAGCCCCAGCCGCCGCAACTTTAACCAGCAGTTTGTTATAGGATGCTTCGCGGGTACTTCCGGCAAATGCAAGTATTTTTGGTCTGTTTGTCATTGATTTTTTCCTGCTTATTGTTTCCGCGTATAATTGTACTATTTCGAGTCATTCCAAACAAAGTCAGCAATGGGTTTATCTGCCGGCAAAACAGGATTGTCACTGGAATTGAGTAAAACCGATCGCATTTTTACATTCCCGACTCCCAAACGCCTCTCCACGCGACTGGGAATGCCGTAACCGTAAATAATGTGTCCTTTCCCCGCCAACACCACAACTTGATAGTCGGGGTTTGCTTGGACAAAATCTGCTATTTTTTCCGCCATAGTTTCGTCCCACAAAACTTGGGCTTGCAAGAATCTTTCAAAAGCCGTACTATTTCCCTGTGCTGTCTTTTGGTGTTGCTGGAAAACTTCTAGCAGCAGTTGCCGATATTCGGCGTTGTCAGTGCGAATTTCGGATATTGGCGGAATGTGCTTTTTTTCCTCCGCAGTGAGGCTTTCTAAACCTTGACGGGCAACTTTTCTCGTTACTTCGGATGGTGTATTTAAGGCGAGGACGGGTAGTTGATTTTCTTTGGCAAACCGCAAAATGGGGGCGTAAGATTCCCAGGGAAAGCGCCATCTGCGATCGTACTCTGTTTGCTCGACTAATTGCTCCTCAGTTAGTTTACCTGCTAAGTAGTTGTCGATCGCGCTTTGAAAGGGACGCTGAAACATTTCCATCGCGATCGCAATTTTCCGATTTTGCCGCTGCATTTCTCGGATAATCGCCAGTTGAGCTTGGTGATCTTCCGCGCTATCGTGGGTTTCTCCCAGATACACGACTTTTGCCTTCACCAACTGTTGCAGAATCTCTTGGTTCGTGTAAGTCTGCTGAGGTTGAGGGTTCGCCGTCGTTTGCGCTGTGACTGCGCTGCTGCACAGCAGAAAGATACTCAGCGATAAGGCGCACAGTTTGATGAGTTTGGTTGTTTTCATACAGATATTATGCCGTTTCTCGCAGCAGCAAGCACAGCCGAACTCTACTATTTTACCTGAGCAGCTAGAAAGCTCAATCCTTAATTTAACTTCATAATTATCCGCCGTTACTTCTAAAAATGTAAAGTTTAGTTGCAGGTACTTGCGCTTCTAGAAGAAGGTGCTAAATTAATAATATGAAGCGAACAAAAAGCTTCTCTGACAGATACCAAATCTAGATACCGCAGCGAAGTTCACAATAGAATCTAAGGAGTAAAAACGCTGTTTAATCTCACATCTGTCTCATTAAAAACCAATAGCAGCACCCACCAACAAAGCTGATACTTCCTCAACTAATTAGAGGGGAGCAATGCAACTGAATCCGAGGATTATTGCAACTCCACATCGAAGTTGAAAAAAGAGGAAATCACTCGGTACATATGGCTGGGTGCTGTTGTTGTTAAAGTTGTTATTAAAAGAGATTTTCGGTTTGTGATGTTTTTTGCAGTAGAGGCAGAGCCTCTAGATATGCGTTACCGGGCAGAGCCTGGTAACAAGCATACAAGGAGAAAAACTCGAAAATTACGGGAAAATTGTCTCGTCTTCCTTCCGCCACGCGGGATCGACGATACAAATAAATATTAGTGGCTTTGTGCCACAGTTGTAAATAAATTGCTTGGCGTTTGGCGGAATGTAAACTGCATCTCCGGCTTCCACGAATTGATTTTCGTCGTCAATGTGCATTTGTCCAACGCCACTGAGGATGTAGTAAACTTCAGAAGTTGTCAGGGAGTGCAGCGCAGAAGTTTGTCCCGGTGGCAAAGCGGCGTGGGCTAAACTGTAACGCAAATCCACAGCTTGTTTGTCTGGATGCAGCAATTCTCGCAGTTGAGTACCGTCGCCAGCAATAAACTCATCGCAGGCATTTAGCTTTTGAATTAGCATTCTTTCCCCTCTCCTGAAAATCTCTTTACCACAACTTAAGTTTAATTGAAAGAGCAAGAGATGTTAAGAAATATGTAAAGCGGCGATCGGATTTTTTAACCGTAAATTCCCGAATGCCCTCGATAATCAGGACAGTCGATCGCATCTTCAGATAAAGCTATAGTAGGCTGAACGGGACACTTGAGGTGGTAGTCGCCCGTGAAAAATACGCAGTTAGCACAAGGGATTTGGTGCATCCGCTGAGCTCGGCGCATGGAGTCGGTGACAGTACGCCCGACACTCAAACACAGCAAAAAAACTATGCCCCAGGCGGACACAAAACACAGCGGGACTAAAATAGGCTGTATTGCCTTAAGCAAAAAGTAAAGCATAGCAAGAAAATTTAGCGGTATAAGCCACACATACATTACAGTAGTGGAATTGCCGATCGATCGACCAAAAAGTTTAGAATCCTTTACAGCTCGATCGAGAAACCGGGCAATTATGGGATGATAAGGAACAGTCCTTAAATAAAATTAGAGGAAATCCGTTATGACTCTGCGATTAGGCGATACAGTTCCCAACTTTACCCAAGCTTCCTCTGAAGGCGAAATCAATTTCTACGACTGGGCTGGCGATAGCTGGGTCGTGTTGTTTTCCCACCCGAAAGACTATACTCCAGTGTGCACCACAGAACTCGGTGCAGTGGCCCGTCTAAAGTCGGAATTTGAAAAGCGGGGCGTCAAAACCATTGCCCTCAGCGTCGATGATGTGGATTCTCACATGGGCTGGATTAAAGATATTGAGGAAACTCAAAAAGTCACCCTCAATTATCCGATTTTAGCAGATGGCGATCGTAAAGTCTCCGACATTTACGACATGATCCATCCCAACTCGCTAAACAACTTAACAATCCGCACAGTTTTTGTGATTGACCCGCAAAAGAAATTGCGTTTGAGCATTACTTATCCGGCGAGCACGGGTCGGAATTTTAATGAAATTTTGCGAGTAATTGATTCCTTGCAACTTACGGACAAATACAGCGTTGCGACTCCGGTTGATTGGAAAGACGGCGACGATTGCGTCATCGTACCTTCGATTACCGACCCCGCAGAATTGGCAGAGAAATTTCCTAAAGGTTATACGCCGATTAAGCCTTATTTGCGGATGACTCCTCAGCCGAATAAATAGGTTTAGCATTCCTGGACGCAGAACCTAATTAGGTAAGGTGTGCACTGCACACCTTACCTCTATAATTCGCACGTAATATCAAATCCGTTGACATCGGAATTATTATCTCTCTCTTCTCTTTCTCTGTGTCCTCTGTGCCCTCTGTGGTTTAATCATTCCGATACAACTGGAATTTATCACACACCAGCTTGTAGCTAGGACTTGAGTCCTTAATCCTGATTTTTGAGCACTCAAGTGCTAACTACAAACAAAGAAATTGTGCAATCTTGTGTAAACACTTTAGATTGGAGGAAAGGCCAAATGCTGTCATCAACAATTGTGTTGCGAATACCGCCAAAATTGCAAATGACAGACGACGAGTTTTTCGAGTTCTGTCAAATCAATAGTGAGTTACGAATTGAACGCAACAAATCGGGAGAATTGCTAATTATGCCCCCTACTGGTTCGGAGACGGGAAACCGAGAAGGTAATATATTTGGGCCGCTGTGGGTTTGGGCAGAACAAAATGGTACTGGTTTAGCGTTTACTTCGAGTACAGGATTTACTCTGTCCACAGGTGCCCAAAAGTCGCCGGATGCTGCTTGGATAAAATTGGAAAGATGGAATGCTTTGTCACCCGAACAAAAGCAAAAATTTGCCCCTATTTGCCCGGATTTTGTAGTAGAACTCAGGTCGGCTTCTGACAATCTCAAGCCCTTGCAAGAAAAAATGCAAGAATATATGAGAGAACCCGGAGTGCAGTTAGGCTGGTTGATTGACCGAAAAAATCGCAGAGTTTATATTTACCGTCCTGGTTTGCCAGAGGAATGTTTGGAGAATCCTGCTACCGTTAGCAGCGACCCCGTTTTGCCGGGATTCATACTCAATATGAGCAAGATTTGGTAGAACTGGTAGCAATAAATATCAACTTCTTGTAAAAATTAATAATATAGCAATCCTAAATGATTCAGATAAATTTGTAGGGGTAGTGCTACCCCTACTCCCCGTGCCTACCCCCTATCTATCGGGCAACCACGGGGAGTAGGGGTCGGATTGCCCCTACAATAATTATGAGAATGATTTAGGATTGCTATAGGATACACACACGCAAAAAATATGGATATTAAAAACGGCTTTGTAGGCACAATCGGCAACACACCACTAATTCGGTTAAACAGCTTCAGCGATGAAACTGGCTGCGAAATTCTCGGTAAAGCAGAGTTTCTCAATCCCGGCGGTTCTGTTAAAGATAGGGCTGCTTTATACATCATCAAAGATGCAGAAGAAAAAGGCTTGCTGAAACCGGGCGGCACCGTTGTTGAAGGCACTGCCGGCAATACTGGCATCGGTTTGGCCCACATTTGCAACGCTAAAGGTTACAAATGTATGATTGTGATTCCCGATAACCAATCTCAAGAAAAAATCGATGCTTTGAAAACCTTGGGCGCTGAAGTTCGGACTGTTCCCGCTGTCCCTTACAAAGACCCGAATAATTATGTCAAATTGTCGGGAAGATTGGCGGAGGAAATGGAGAATGCAGTCTGGGCAAATCAGTTTGACAATTTAGCCAACCGCCGAGCTCATTACGAGACAACTGGCCCGGAAATTTGGGAACAAACAAATGGGAAAATTGATGCTTGGGTAACTGCTACTGGTACTGGCGGCACTTTTGCTGGGGTAGGAATGTTTTTGAAAGAAAAAAATCCTGCTGTGAGAATTGTCTTGGCAGACCCGATGGGCAGCGGGCTTTACAGTTATTTCAAAACTGGGGAAATTAAGACTGAAGGCAGTTCGATTACTGAGGGAATTGGCACCACTCGCGTCACGGCAAATATGGAGAATGCCCCGGTAGATGACGCCATCCAAATTCACGATACGGAAGCTGTCCGCGTGATTTACCAACTGCTGAGGAAAGAAGGGCTGTTTATGGGCGGTTCTGTGGGGATTAATGTGGGGGCGGCTGTGGCTTTAGCGAAGCAAATGGGGCCTGGACATACGATTGTTACGGTACTCTGCGACGGCGGGGCTCGGTATCAGTCGCGTTTGTTCGATCGACAATGGTTGGCTTCCAAAGGTTTGTCACCAGATTAACCGTAGGGTGCGCTGCGGCGCACCTTAAAATCGGGGCATATAGCCTTTCTCAGAAAGATGAGGTACTATCCGGCATAGGGCATAGGGCATAGGGCATAGGGCATAGGGCATAGGGCATACCTCACTTTTTTGAGAACCGCTATATATAAAATTTGGGCAAAATCTGGGCGTATATGCGCGCACCTATTCCCATGATAAAAAAATAGCATATATGTAGCAGAATGTCAAGTGAAAAAACATGAAAATCACAGAATCTTCTAGGCAAGTTCTTGTTTGCCAAAACCGCACTTGTCGCAAGCAAAATTCAGCAAAGGTACTGGCAGCTTTTCAGCAATTGTCGCCCTCAGAAGTTGAAGTTGTTGCTAGCAGTTGTTTGGGACAGTGCGGCAACGGGCCGATGGTGTTGGTGCTGCCAGAAGAGGTTTGGTACAATGGTGTTTGCCCTGAAGAAGTTGCGACCATAACTGAGCAACATTTGCGGGGAGGAAAGCCAGTGGAAAGGATGCTTTATCGCAAGTTTCACCGACTTTCTAATTAGTCGATCGCCCGCGTTTAAAATTCTTCCGCAAACAACCGGCGGAGAATTTCCGTGACTTCGGCGCAAAATCTGGCGTCGAGTTCGATCGCTAGGCGATCGACA
This sequence comes from Microcoleus sp. T3_B1, assembly GCF_036700445.1. Classification (NCBI taxonomy): domain Bacteria; kingdom Bacillati; phylum Cyanobacteriota; class Cyanophyceae; order Oscillatoriales; family Microcoleaceae; genus Microcoleus; species Microcoleus sp. T3_B1. The sequence goes on along the minus strand of NZ_JAUBOX010000002.1, from coordinate 249,561 downwards.
CTAGTGGAACCGCCTACAGGTTTTTCTGCCCGCAAACTCATGGCTAAAGTTCTGAGTTTTGCCGGCTTTCCCGCCGCTTTCGGCCGCTCGTCAACAAACCGCACTAAAGCCACATAAACTGTTTCTAGGGTTCCCCTGATCGAGCTCAGTCCGTAACCCAATTTTGAGATAATTACTGGAGAAGTGATCAGGCTATCCATCCCCAAAGTTTTAATTGCTACATCTACATATCGAGCGCTGTCATGTCCCATTGCTCTGACAATGCTTTCTAAGCTGTTCCACTGAGATGCTTTCATGCGCGATCGCTGTTCGATGTGGAAGTGCCATCCTAACATGGAAATTAGCCTGGTCAAATCATAAGCAGATACGGTATTACTTTGTTTGGTACTGTTTAATGCCGCACTTAGCAGCACTTGTTTTTTGGTGAGATCGAAGATTTTGGGGTTGTTGTGATAAGGATTTTCGCCGTAATCGCCACGAAAAATTATGTCATTATTGCCAGTAGCGCTTTTCAGCCATTGCTCTAGTCCTATGCGAGTATCGAAGCGTTTGAACATCGCAGCTAAGGAGTTTGAACTTGCTATATTTGAGGCATAGTTAACCATGTCTTTTGCTACATCGTAAAAGTAAAAATCGTGTCTTAGCCCGTTACCATCTCTTACAACGCAGTTGTCAATGTCGCAGTCGGGATATTTGCTATTTACTTGGCTGACGATATTAAGGAGTGCAATAATTTTAGTGGCACTCCACTGCTCAGCATTGGTAAGCGCGTTTTTTCCCAGCCACTGTGCCTGAATTTTGCCGTCTACAAAAGTACCAATGCAAACGCAGGCTTCCTTAATTTCTGCGTGCAAAAAATTTAAACCTTGAGAGTTAATTTGAGGTAGTTCTCCCAGGCTGGGAAACGGAGTAGGTTTGAGGGGATTATTGGGGCCGGGAATAGAGCTAATTACTTTTAAGCCGTCGGGTTTCTGTTTGAGATAATCGGGATAGTTTTTAATGTGTTGTTGGTAAGGAGATTTTTCAATGCCCCGGTCTAAAAAAGCTAGTTTGTTGATGTTAGCTTGGGCATCTATTTGCATTTGGAGGTAGTTTTTGTAGATGCGCGATCGGTCTTTTGCGAGTTCGAGGGAGGTGAGGTTCATGATAATAGTTGGCAGCTTGTTACGAATCAGTAAATCACTATACTAGGATTTACGCAAACAAACCGGGCTGCGCTGCAAAATTTTGGGTTGGGAAACTAAAAATTAATGAAGAAACCGGGCTTCAGAGAGTAACTGCGTCCAGGACTATATATATGAGTTGTGGCCCTGCGATCAAGCTTTTTTGCTGCGTACTTGAATGCGTTTGTCGGTTTTTTGTTTCTTAATCCAAGAGACAAATTTCTGGAGTTCAGGGTCATTTTTGAGCTTTTCCAGGGTGTTGAGCTCTTGGGCGAGGTGTTTGTTCTCAAATAGAGAGTGAATCTGGCGGTGACAGGCTGAGCAAATGTCGATTGTCGGGCTTGGATCTTCGTTTTTCCGCTTGGTGTTTTGTTTGGGGATGAGGTGATGGGCGGTTAATGCTTCCATTTGTCGATCGCACAATTCGCACTGCATAATTTTCTCAATGCTGCTGGATAGGAGAATTGCTACTTTTAGTTTATAGCCTTTCTCAGTAACATGGGGCATGGGGCATAGGGCATAGGGCATAGGGCATAGGGCATACCTCACCACGCTTGAGAACCGCTATAGCGCGATCCGCTTTGATTCATGTGAATGAAGGTCGAGCCTACTTCTGCACAAAAAAAACCCCCTAAAAAAGGGGGCATCCAAGCAGAACCTAGGCGTCACAAAATATACAGTAACAGAAACAAAACAATCCAAATCACATCGACAAAGTGCCAGTAAATCTCAGTCGCTTCGATTCCGAAGTGGTGCTCGCTAGAATAGTGACCTTGCGCGCGCGATCGCCACACCACACCGGCCATCAGGAGCACTCCAAACGTAACGTGCAAGCCGTGAAAAGCAGTCAAAACGTAAAAGCAACTGGCATACAAATTCGTCGTCAAGCCAAACTCTAAATGAGTGTATTCGTAAACCTGACCTGCCAAGAAAACTGTGCCCATAGCAATAGTTACGAGCAACCAATTCCGCATTCCGGTGGCATCATTCTTTTTGATTGCACTATCAGCATTGTGAATCACAAAACTGCTAGCAATCAAAATCACCGTATTGATTCCCGGCAGCAATAACTCTCGCGCGGGCGTACCTTCAGGAGGCCACACGGGGGCCATCGCCCGATAAATCAAATACGCGGCAAACATACCGAAAAATATCATGCCTTCAGCGCACAGGAACACAATTACCCCTAACATCCGGTGGTCGGGATGCTCGACGCCGTGTGCTTCTACTTCGCCCTCGTGGTGGTAATTTAGGGCTGTTTTTGTCGGATCGATCGCTGGAATTTGCATAAGAAATTGGTAATGAAGAAGTCAGTTGTCAGTTGTCAGTTGTCAGTTGTCAGTTGGCATTAGTCATCAGTCATTAGTTAACAGTCAACAGTCAACAGTCAACCGTCAACAATGCCCAATGACTAATGCCTGATGACTAATAACTATTCGCCATCTTGACTTTCATCAGCAGGAGAATCAACATTTATCTCTGATTCAGGAGCGACCAAAGTTGCAGTACCGCCAAAGAAAGTTGAAGCTTGAGCCTCCGCAATAGGAATACCTGTTTTCTGGGCGTTGCGGGTGGCATTTTCCCTCAACTTAAGTCTGAGACGTTCCCCTGTATTCTGAATTTTTTCCATGCCGTAATCGTAAGGCCCTGTTGCCAATACCGGCACTCCTTCAAAATTTTCGATCGGGGGCGGCGAAGTCGTCATCCATTCCAAACTCAAAGCTTGCCAAGGATTGTCACCTGCTTTGGGGCCGTACATCCAGCTCCAAATCACATTAATGATAAACGGGATTGTAGACACTGCCAGCATATAAGAACCGACAGTACAAATGACATTAATTGTGGTAAATTTCGGGTCGTACATTGCCACCCGCCGAGGCATTCCTTGCATCCCCAAAGCGTGCATCGGCAGGAAAGTTACAGTAAAGCCAACATAGGTTAAAACAAAGTGAACTCTACCCCAAAATTCATTAATCATCCGCCCCGTCATTTTGGGGAACCAGTGGTAAAAAGCAGCGTAAATGCCAAACACTGAGCCGCCAAACAGCACGTAGTGTAGGTGAGCGACGACAAAGTAAGTGTCGTGAACGTGAATGTCGAAAGGTACGGAAGCTACCATGATCCCGGTGATGCCGCCGAGGACAAATGTTGAGATAAAACCCATCCCAAATAGCATCGCGCTGACAAGCCGGAGTTTGCCTCCCCAAATAGTTGCCAACCAGCTAAATATTTTAATCCCTGTTGGTACGGCGATGATCATAGTCGTGATCATAAAAAACATCCGCAGCCAGCCGGGAGTACCGCTGGTAAACATATGGTGCGCCCACACGATCAAGCCCAAAAAGCTGATCGCGAGACTGGAATAGGCGATCGCCAAATAACCAAAAATTGGCTTGCGGGAATGCACCGGCAAAACTTCTGAAATCACCCCGAAAAAGGGCAGAATCATAATGTAAACTGCGGGGTGCGAATAAAACCAGAATAAATGCTGGTAGACGATCGGATCGCCGTTGCCGGTCGGGTTAAAAAATGCCGTCCCCGCTAACAAGTCAAACGACAGCAAAATCAAAGCTGCGGCTAAGACTGGAGTAGCAATCAAACTCAGCGCTGAAGTCGCAATCATCGCCCAGCAAAACAAGGGCATATCATTGAGACCCATGCTCGGAACCCGCATGGTAAAGATGGTAACGGCAAAATTCAGCGCCCCCAAAATCGAAGAAGTTCCCAGAATCAAAACGCTGAGAATCCAAATTTCTTCCCCGGCTTGAGCAGTAACTAAACTCAAAGGCGGATAGGAAGTCCAACCCGCCTGCGGAGCTCCTACAAAAAAACTGCTCAATAGCAAGACGCCACCTACGGGAATCATCCAAAAGGCAACGGCATTCAGGCGGGGAAATGCCATGTCTTTGGCCCCGATCATTAAGGGGATCAAAAAGTTAGCAAACCCGGCTCCGGCGGGTACGATCCACAGGAAGATCATCACCGTCGCGTGAACAGTAAATAAACTGTTGTAGAGTTCGGGGGTGACAAAATCGGAGTCGGGGGTGGCGAGTTCTGTTCGCACCAAAGTTGCCATCACGCCGCCGATTAGATAGAAAATAAATGTTGTTACCAGGTATTGAATACCGATGACTTTGTGGTCGGTATTAAAAGTGAAGTAGTCGCGCCAATGTCTATCGGCGGGCGCTGTTCCGCGAGCCTCAGTGTTTGCACTTTCTTGGAACTGTGCTTGTGTCATAGTTATTAGTCATTAGTTATTAGTCATTAGTTATTAGCTCAGGATCGAAGACCCAGTGCCAGGAACTAATGACTATTTTTAGTGATGAGTTGGGTGAAGTTGTTCGAGGGTTTCGGAATTAATTTTTATTTCCCTGACGTAGGGAGCCAAAAATTCACCGTCTGACAATTCCCCTGGATTGACTGCAACTGCTTGCTCTAAGTTTTGACTGCTAGCAACTTGCTGGCTTTGCAGCCAACCGTCGAATTCTTCGGGCGTGTGAACGACTGCTACAGCTTTCATCGCTCCGTGATAAGCGCCGCACAATTCAGCACAAACAACCCGGTATTCGCCGGTTTTAGTTGGTGTAAATCTCAGTTCGCTCGGCCGCCCGGGAATTGCATCTTGTTTGAGGCGAAATTCCGGCAGCCAAAATGCGTGCAGCACGTCTTGGGCTGAGATATTTAGCTGTACGTCGCGGTTGACTGGCATATGCAGTTCGCCAGAACTAACGCCGCTTTCTGGATAGCTAAAAATCCAGGCGTACTGCAAACCAGTGACATTGACAACTAAGTCTGCTGGTTTGTCTTCATTTTCTGGGGAAGCGCCTACCCCTAAAGCAACGAGTTTTTGAGACGGAATTTGAGGGGCGTTTTGGGGTGTATCTGAGAGTGTGGCTGCGATCGCACTTCCCCGCATTTTAGAGTGCGCTTGCATGGTGCCGTGGTCATGATTGCCCATCGGATCGAGGCCCCCCATTGAGTTGTAAATCTCAAAACTGTAGACTCCGATTCCTAAAATAATCACCGCCGGCACGGCTGTCCAAAGAATTTCTAAGGGAAAGTTGTCATGCCAAGGCGGCCCGTCTGTATTGTCTCCTTGACGGCGGCGATATTTAATTGCAGCAAAGATGAGAATTCCCTGCACCATGATAAATAGTCCAGTGGAAATGGTCATCATTGTATTGAAAAGTGCGTCTATGTCGGATGCTTCGTCAGAGGCGGCGATCGGCATCAAACCGTGATTCTGCCCGTACCAGAGACTGATCAGAGTCACTCCGATGCCGGCGAGCATGGTGAGGATGGAACTTGGAATGTTCACGCTGGTACTTCTTAATAGCGACACTTCTTCGCTTGAAAAATGAAGGAAGCGCCTCTGGGTTATCAATTTTTAATTGTAAATGGTATTTTTAGTAAAATGTCTCTCTTAAGGGTTACTTAAGGCTTAGAATTTTTGACCGATCGCCCGCGCGCCTCAAAAATACGTCTTTTGTACCTTGACAAAAATGAGTAAAAATGGTAAACAATCGCTCTATTTGGCTGCTAAATTTGAGATTTTTTCTCAAACACCATCAAATGCTGCTGGGGCAAGATATCTTTTGTCTCTTTCCATACTAAACCGACGGCGGCCATTTCTTTTTTCACCTGCTTCTGCGTCATTTTGTGCAAACCTTTAATGGGAATCAGCGGGTTTTCGCCCCGATACTCGATCGATACCGTGCGGCCTCCCGGTTTGAGTGCTTTCACAATTCCTTGCATCATTTCTCTGGGATATGCAAATTCGTGATAAGCATCGACCATCAAAACTAAATCTACGCTGTTTTCCGGTAAATTCGGATTGTCGATACTTCCCAAAACTGGCTCAACGTTAGCGATATTTTTTTCTTGTTTATTCAATTCTAGAAAATTCATCATTTCCTGCTGCACGTCAACTGCTAAAACCTTTCCTTCTGGAACTAAGGGAGCGATGCGAAAGCTAAAATATCCTGTTCCTGCTCCAATGTCGGCGACAATATCGGTGGGTTTTAAATCGAGATTATTGACTAATCGAGCTGATTTTTCTTCCATGCCGCGAGACGGTCTTTCTAGCCAACTAGCGCCTTGATATCCCATGACTTGGGCAATTTCTCGACCCATGTAAAATTTGCCGATGCCGTCGGGATTGTGGACTGTTCGCTGCTGATAAATGGAGTCGCTGTTGGCGGTTTTACTTGCTGCCGCACAGGCATTGAGCGGCAACAGGCAAATTATTGCTAAGATAATTGCTGCTAGCGGTTTAATGAATTGTCGGTTTTTCACGATCGTCCTAATTGTATATTTAATTTTTTCATGATCGGCATCGGCCCGTTGGTGACGATTTAACGTTAAACGTAATACCGGTCTGCTGGTTGATGATTAGGCCCAGATCCCCCCTAACCCCCCTTAACAAGGGGGGAACCGGAAATGGATCAAAGTCCCCCTTCTTAAGGGGGATTTAGGGGGATCTAGACTCGGCTGTGAACGAGAGATACAACGGTTTTTAGTCTTAAGTTGTCATTAATGGTCAGAGCCCGGTAATGCAGAACCAGAGGAAGAGCCGAGCGAATATCCAGAACAGTTCAAGATTTAATTGACAGCGGATTCTAACAATTTAATTGTACCAGAGTCAGCGTCGATTTCGACTTCTTGACCGATCGGCAAAGTGAACTGTTCCCGGATGTGTCCCACCATTGAACCGTACCACGCGGGAATCTTCAAAGGGCGAATGTGGTCGGACAAGACTTGAGGTAAGGTTAGGGACTCTTGGGGTTTTTCAGCTTCGCACTTGGTACACTGTCCGAAAATAAAACCTGATATTTTATCAAGAATGCCCGCTAATTTGAGCTGCGTCAACATTCTATCGATGCGATAAACTTCTTCGCCAACTTCCTCGACAAACAAAATACTGTTTTCCCACTGCGGTAAATATGCAGAACCCACCATTGCTGCTATTACTGATAAATTTCCACCGATTAGTTTTCCCCTAGCTGTTCCGCGCCCGATTGTTTGAACTTGCACGGTGTGGGAGTTTTGCATCATCACAGAACCTCCGTCAAACAAAACTTTTTTGACGTAATTTACTGTGAATGGACTCCAAGTTGACACACCTAAAGGGCCGTGAAAAGTAACTATATTAGTTTTAGCATAAATCGCCAATAACAGCGCAGTAATATCGCTGAATCCCATAATAATTTTGGGATTGTTGCGGATAATATTGTAATCCAGGATCGGCAATATCCGAGCACAGCCCCAGCCGCCCATCCCGGTAAAAATAGCTTGCACTGAGTCATCGGCAAAGGCTGCGTTGACATCGGCGGCGCGATCGGCATCCTTGCCTGCTAAATACCCGTAGCGATCGTAAAAATGCTCTCCCAATTTAACTTTTAAACCCAGGTTATCGAGAACTTTAAAAAATGGCTGCACTTCTTTTTCGTAGTTGAAAGCGGCAGGATTGATTAAGGCTACAGTATCGCCGACTTGCAGGCGGCGCGGATTAGCGATCGCACTTTGGGGAGATAGGCTAGTTTGGGCGAGCGGCAAAAGCTGAGTACCAATAGCAGTCAGCCCAAAAGTTCTGAGCAGAGCACGGCGGCGGAGAGTCATAGGTGTTAGGTAATTTTTGCTATAATTGTATAGGAAAATTTCTGTCATATCAGTTTAAAATTGCCAGTTTCAAATGAAAACAGACACTAAAATCTCCGCTAAAAAATCTTGGGCTAAATCTTTAGCGCGTCCGGCTGCAGAGTTTCCGCTGACTCAGCTATCGGTTAAAAGCGGTAAAATTCCCGAAGGATTGCGCGGCACTCTTTACCGCAACGGGCCCGCACGTTTGGAACGCGGCGGTGTTCCTGCCGGACATTGGTTTGACGGCGACGGTGCAATTTTGGCAGTACATTTTACCGATGTCGGTGCTACGGCTGTTTATCGCTACGTGAAAACAGCGGGATATCTAGCTGAAGAAAAAGCTGATAAATTTCTCTACAGTAATTATGGCATGACAGCACCGGGCCCTGTGTGGTTGCGGTGGACTAAAACTGTTAAAAATGCTGCCAATACTTCTGTTTTAGCTTTGCCCGATCGCCTTTTGGCATTGTGGGAAGGTGGCCCGCCTCACCGCCTCGATTTGCAAACCCTGGAAACTCAGGGAACGGACGATTTAGGAAGTTTAGAGAGTGGATCTTCTTATGCCGCTCACTGCAAGCGCGACCCGATTACTGGCAATATTTTTAACTTTGGAACTACACCGGGTGCCAGTACAAAGTTGAATCTGTATAAAAGCGATCCTACAGGCAAAATTGTGCAACAAGCAACTGTTGCTTTAGATGGAATTCCCCTGATTCACGATTTTGTTCTGGCTGGGAAGTATCTAATATTTTTTGTGCCGCCAGTACGAGTAAAATTTTTGCCCGTGTTAGCTGGAATTAGCAGTTTCGGCGACTCTTTTGAATGGAAACCGGAGTTAGGAACGCAGATATTAGTTATTGACTCGGAAACTCTATCTTTAGTTAGTCGCGGCGAAACCGAACCTTGGTATCAGTGGCATTTCGCTAACGGTTTTGTCAAGGAAGATGGTTCGGTAGCGGTAGATTTTGTGCGCTTCGCTGACTTTCAAACTAATCAGCGACTGAAAGAAGTACCGACTGGTGAAACTAGCACCGATGCGGAGGGTACTCTTTGCCGAGTGCATCTCAATCCTCTGACGGCGAAAGTGACAGGAATAGAAGAATTGTTGGATAAACCTTGTGAGTTTCCGATCGTACCTGCTGCCGAAATAGGGCAAGACGCACGATATATTTATCTGGCAATGTATCGGCCTGACGTTGATATTGTACCGGAACGTTTCGGTGCGATCGCCCGTTTGGACACGCAAACCCGCAATCTCACAATTGCCGACTGTGGCGAAAATCGCTATCCCGCCGAGCCCATCTACGTTCCAGATATTTCGTCGGAGAAAGGTTGGATAGTAACAGTTATTTATGACGGCAATTCTGACAGCAGCGAAGTCTGGATATTTGACAGCGACGGACTTTCCCGCGAACCTATTTGCAAGCTAGAATTGCCTGGTGTCATACCTTTGGGCTTTCACGGCACTTGGAAAGCGGCAGTCTGAGAAAATTGTAAAGAAGTGTTGCGGAAGATTTATTAAAAATTGTTGCCGCTTCTCTGTCAAGTTGTTAAGGTGTGTGTAGATAGGAAATTCTCATATCTAGGAGGTGTGGAATTGATAATCTGCATTGCTCAATTATCCTGTGCCAATTCGCACGAATCCCCGGCGATTGTAAGTCGCGGCGGCACAGGATATCGTCTGCCTCTGCGGACTAAAAAAAGAGGGGTAATTAAGCCCTGGCGAATAACCCATCCGGGCGAATATTCCCGGCCAGTTTATTCGCAGCTACACAGGCAAAGTCCGCCTCTGCAGACTGAAGGAAACCAATACCCGGCGAATAAATTCGCGGCTACACAGGCAAAGTCCGCCTCTGCAGACTGAAGAAAAAGCGGTAATAAAGCCCGCTTTGACATGATTCTCGACTAGGTTGGCCCATCTCAGGTTTGTCTGCTTGAATGAGGTTAAATGACCAGATAATTGACTGATTTCTGGCGAACCCAAAGTTTAGTTCAACTCACGCGCACGTTAGCGATTCAACAGTTTTTAGTTTTGAGTTAACCCCACGAATAAATTAGGCTTATCGGAACAAGATAGCCTTTTAAACCATTATGAATTATGAGTTGTTACCGCCAAAAAAATCAACTCATAACTAATAATTCACAACTCACAACTCATAACTCCGTGCCGCAGTGAGCATCTACCAAAAGGTTTAATCTATGCAACTTCAAGGAAAAACAGCTCTTGTTACAGGAGCTTCGCGCGGAATTGGGCGATCGATCGCCCTGGCATTAGCGAGACAAGGAGTCAAACGCTTGTTGATTGTGGCGCGCAACCGCAAGCAATTAATTGAACTGGCAGAGGAAATCGATGTTTTTGGCACAGAAGTAGTGCCGTTAGCTTTGGATTTAACTCAGTCAGTTGCGGTGAATATTGCGATCGCCCAAGCTTGGCGAGATTGCGGCCCGATTCACCTGCTAGTCAACTGTGCAGGCGTCGCCCACCAAGCATCTTTCTTGCGTTCCCCGCTGCCATTAATCGAGGAAGAAATCGCCTTAAATTTGCTCGGAACCTACACAATTACCCGCTTGATAGCTCGGCGAATGGCGACTCAAAAAGAGGGAACAATCGTCAATGTTTCTAGCTTAATGGGCAAAATTGCCGCTCCCACAATGGCGACTTATTCTGCTACCAAATTTGCCATTTTGGGATTCACCCAAGCTTTGCGTAGCGAGTTAACTCAGTACAATGTTCGAGTCACAGCTTTGCTGCCATCCCTAACAGATACCGACATGGTGCGAGACTTGGAACAATTCCGGTGGGTAGTGCCCACAACTCCCGAAAAAGTGGCCCTAGCACTTGTCGCGGGATTGCAGAAAGATGCGCCGGAAATCTTGGTAGGATGGCAAAGTCATCTAGCAGTTTGGTGTCACCGAATTGCGCCTTGGTTGCTGGATTTTGTGTTGCGGATGGCGACTCCAGAACTTCGGGATAAATCGCGGGGCCGCAAATTGCGGGAGGCTTTAGCTAGCGGGCGATAAACCCTTTTATGGGCGGGCTCTCCGGCCCAACCCCTACTCCCCACAAAAAATTGGATGTGTTGTGGAACGGGCCGGAGAGCCCGTTCCGGGATCTTCGGCTTATTGGTGTCAACTTAAGCTGTCAGCCCGCCCACCCGGTAGTCCGCCCACCCGGTAGTCCGCCAGGGATTGAAATCCCTGTCTCATAGCGAAAGTCCTCTCAAAGAGGACTGAGAAGAAGAATTTTTGACGTTGCTGATTCACGCCGCCCACCCGTTAGTCCGCCAATCCGGCAGGGATTGAAATCCCTGTCTCATAGCGAAAGTCCTCGCTATGAGGACTGGGAAAAAGAATTTTTGACGTTGCTGATTCACGGTAGGAATCAACTTTTTGCTTGATGTTAAAAAACTCACCATAGTTGTCTTATAGCAATTGGGAAATCTAAATTCCTACCTGTATTTAGCAACAGCAACGCCGAATTTTTAAACTCATTAGTCCTCATAGCGAGGACTTTAGCTATAAGCCCCGTGGAATTAATTCCCTGTCGGACTATCTAATTCTAGCTCAGTTACAGGAAACTATGCCTGTTCATTTCTTGACTAACAGCAACGGGCTGATGAATGATAGAAACTTCTATTTGGCAAGTCGCTCTTTTGCTAGCGACTTTCCCAATATTGTTAAAATAGTGATGGGAGAAACGCGACAGATGGCTACTTGGATAACTAAGAATCCCGAGCCAGCAGCGAAATTTATCAGCGCTCGAACGGGAATGAAAATAACCACAGCTATCATGTTAACAAAAAGCCGCCGCTACGATTTGCTGCCAATTCAGGACAGGGCAGTTGAAGAACAGCAGCGGATTGCTGAAATTTTATTTCGGTTGGGACTGCTTCCCTATCGCATTTGGATTGAAGATGTTATCTGGAAACAAAAATTAGATTTATAGTGAATATTCAGGTATTGGCTAACAATTTACTTCTCGAAAAATATGCGCTCGCCCACGCTAGCAGCGGTAGAGAAGCTTTAGCCATTCTAGACAGAGGCTACAAGCCGGCTCTAATTTTGCTATATCTCATGAGGCCACGGATGACTGGTTACGAAGTTGGCGAGAAAATCCGGGATAAATTCACGGGTATCGAAGGGCAAATTGTGATGCTAACCGCCAAAATTCAAGTAGCTGACTTAGTGCAAGGTTTCAATGCAGGGGCTAATGATTTTTTAACTAAACCGTTTGTCAAAAATGAATTGCTAGCCAGAATCAAACTCACATCAGTCTGGCAAAAATCAATGCAGCTTACGGTAAATTTGTCCCCCACGACTTTCTGCGATTTTTGGGACACGAAAGTATTGTTGATGTCCGACTAGGCGATCAAATTCAGAAAGAAATGACAGTTTTATTTTCTGAAATTCGCTCTTTTACGACTATCTCAGAAGCGATGACTCCCTAAGAAAACTTTAGTTTTATCAACAGCTACCTCCGCCGAGTGAGTCCTGTAATTCGCGCTCACCAAGGTTTTATCGATAAATATATTGGCGATGCGATTATGGCACTATTTCCTGAGTCGGCAGATGATGCTGTTCGCGCGGCGGTGGAAATGCAAAAACAAGTTATTATTTACAACCAGGAGCGACAACGGAGCAATTACCCACCGATTACTAGTGGCATCGGTTTGCACGTGGGTAGTTTAATGTTGGGTACGATTGGGGAGGAGGAACGGATGGAAAGTACAAGGATTGCTTATGCGGTGAATCTCGCGTCTCGTTTGGAAGGATTGACTAAGGTTTACGGGGCGGGCATTCTAGTTAGTGACTCCATTTTAGAGCGTTTGGGCGATCGAGAAAAATATATGTGCCGATTTGTCGAGCGAGTCACAGTAAAAGGGAAAAAATCTGCCGTATCGGTGTTTGAAATTTATGATGCAGAAACAGAACAAAGCATTCAACTAAAACAGGCAAGTGCTGCTGAGTTCCAAAAAGGTCTGGAGCTTTATTTCGAGCAAAATTTTACTGAAGCGCAAAAATTATTCAGTAAGATTTGCGCCATAAATCCTCAAGATAAGTTGGCAGCAATTTACTGCCAGCGCTCTCTAAAGAAGGGAATGTATGGAGTGCCTGGAGGATGGTCGGGGATAGAAGCTTTGGATGAAAAGTAGTACAAGTAACCTCTATTATGGAAAGTAGTGATACAGATATATTGTATGTGAACATCGGTAGGGACAGGGCAATGCCTTGTCCGCCGCCGGGAGTAGGACACGGAAATGCCGTGTCCCTAGGGTTCTCTTTGACTTTTAATAATTTGGTATAAGATTGAGGATTGTAGAAACAATACCAGGTCTTCCGGGCGTAAGTTGTGTTTAAGTACAAAATGGTTTATAATACTTACCAGCGGTAAGCCTTGGCTCCAAGTATTAACTGGTTGTTCAACCTAAACTAATGTTATGTCCACTCTTTCTCTCAAGCGCTTAGTGGCAAAACTTTCAAGAAAAGCAACGCTGCAAACTGTACTCATAGTTCCCTTTGTCTTGCAAGTATTTGCAGCGGTAGGAATTGTGGGGTATTTATCATTTAAAAATAGTCAAAGAGCAGTTAATGACCTGGCGGATCAGTTGATGGGCGAGGTGAGCAATCGCATTGAGCAAAATTTGAGAACTTATCTGCAAACTCCGCACCAAATCAATCAAAGCAAGCTGGATGCAGTGAAACTGGGTTTTGTGAACATGAAAGACTTGTCAGCTTGGGAAAAGTATCTGTGGCGACAAGTGCAATTATATCCTTATATCAATTTTACATCCATCGCTAATTCAGATGGAGAATATCGCACTGGCGAAAAGATGTCTAACGGCACTTTATTGATTAACGCATCGGGCCCATCTACAGGTTTTGATTTTTATTCTTACAATACTAATGATAGGGGCGATCGCGCGACATTAGCAGCCACCGTCAAAAACTTCGACATCCGACAGCACCCTTCCTACACCTATGCGGCTCTCGAAGCCAAACCAACTTGGAGTTCAGTTTATATATCCTTCCTAGAACCCACCTTGCTCCTCAGCGCGCTGCAACCAGTTTACAACAGCCAGAAACAGCTAGAAGGAGTATTAATTGCTGCTTTGCGTCTCGACAGTATCGGTCAATTTTTAAACAGCCTCAAAATAGGTAAATCTGGTCAAACTTTTATTATCGAAAGAAACGGCACGCTGCTGGCAACTTCCACACCCGAAAAACCTTTCCGCACCCAAAACGGTCAAAAAGAACTGTTTAAAGTTACAGAAAGCAGCGATGCAGTAACGCAAACTACAGCAAAATATTTAGAAACTCACTTTCAAAACTTGAACAAGATTACAAAAGCACAGCAACTAAATGTTGAGATAAACGGTCAGCATAAATTTTTAAAAGTCCTGCCCTTCCAAGACGACAAGGGTTTAGATTTGCTGATTGTCGTCGTCGTTCCGGAAGCCGACTTTATGGAACAAATTAATGCGGGCAACCGAACTACAGTGTTACTATGTCTGGCAGCTTTGGGCATGGCAACTGTGTTAGGAATTCTCACTTCTCGCTGGATTATCAAACCTCTTATAAAATTAAAAAATGCAGCAATAGCTTTATCAGAAGGACAATTTGACCAAACTGTAAAGCTCGATCGCTCCGACGAGTTGGGCGTACTTGCCGCTGCTTTTAACAGCATGGCAGCACAACTGCAAGCATCTTTTACTGCCTTAGAAACTAAAAATACCGAATTGCAGCGACTCGACAAACTAAAAGACGAATTTTTAGCCAATACTTCCCACGAACTCCGCACTCCCCTCAACGGCATTATTGGGATTGCAGAATCTTTAATAGACGGTGCTACAGGACAACTACCAGAACCAACAAATTTTAACTTAGCTTTGATTTCATCCTCTGGCAAAAGATTGTCTTCTTTAATTAACGATCTTCTGGACTTTTCTCAGCTCAAACACAAAACGATTGAACTGCAAATTAAGTCCGTCGGTATTCGAGAAATAGTCTCTGTAATTCTCACTTTGTCTCAGCCATTAGTAGGCAAAAAACACTTGCAGTTGATTAACTCAGTAGCTCCGGAATTGCCGCCAATAGCAGCCGACGAGAATCGCTTGCAGCAAATACTTTATAACTTAATCGGCAATGCGATTAAATTTACCGAAAGCGGCAGAGTTGAAATTTCAGCAGAATTGGTAACGGGCAACGCACAATCACCGTCTAACTCACAATTAGCCATTAGTGTATCTGACACGGGTATTGGCATCCCCGAAGATAAATTAGAGCGAATTTTTGAATCCTTTGAACAAGCTGACGGTTCCACTGGTAGAGAATATGGTGGCACGGGTTTAGGGTTAACGGTTGCCAAGCAATTAGTGGAATTGCACGGAGGTAAAATTTCGGTATCTTCAACTGTAGGTGTCGGTTCCCAATTCACCTTTACTTTGCCCGTATCTGAGAGTCAGCCGGAATTTAGCAGCACACAGCCGCATTTAATCGAGGGTTATCGCATTTTAATCACTCCTGAACTAGCCCGCCAATCCTCTATAATAAATTCTCCTCTATCAGACAATAGCGACTTGCTAGAAAGTGAAAAATTAAAAATTTTGGTAGTTGATGATGAGCCGATTAATATTCATGTCATCATCAACAGTCTTTCTGTAGAAAACTACGAGATTACTCAAGCGAGCAACGGCTTAGAAGCTTTAAATCTGATTGAATCAGGATTTAAGCCCGACTTAATTTTACTCGATGTAATGATGCCGCAGATGACCGGTTATGAAGTGTGTCGAGAAGTTCGCAAAAAATACTCGCCTTTAGAAATGCCGATTCTGATGCTGACGGCAAAAAATCTAACTACCGACTTGGTAGAAGCTTTTAACTTAGAAGCAAATGATTATGTAACTAAACCTTTTATCAAAAAGGAATTGTTGGCGAGAATTAACACGCAAATTCGCCTAGCAAAACTGAATGCAGCCTACGGTAGGTTTGTGCCGCACGATTTTCTAAACTTGCTGGAAAAGCCGAGTATTATTGAAGTAAAATTAGGGGAACATCAGGAAAGAGATATGACAGTGCTGTTTGCTGATATTCGCTCGTTTACGGCGCTTTCGGAAAAGATGACACCGGATGAAAATTTTGCATTTATTAATACTTATTTGGGAAGGGTTAGCCCTGCAATCAGGAAAAATAACGGGTTTATTGACAAATACATTGGAGATGCGGTCATGGCACTGTTTCCTACATCTCCTGAAGATGGTGTGCGAGCAGCAATTGATATGCAGAAAGAAGTAAATATCTATAACCAGCAGCGACAAAAAAATGGCTTGTTTCAGATCGCGATCGGCGTCGGTTTGCACGCGGGCAATTTGATGTTGGGTACAATTGGCGAGCGAGAACGGATGGAAAGTACGGTGATTGCTGATGCGGTGAATCTCGCGTCTCGTTTGGAAGGATTGACTAAGGTTTACGGCGCGGGCATTCTAGTTAGCGGTGCAATTATCGATCGCCTAGACGATCCTGAAAAATATAAGTACCGATTTGTCGATCGAGTAACGGTGAAAGGAAAGACAAATGCTGTGTCAGTGTTTGAAATTTACGATACAGAAACAGAGCAGAGCATTGTACTCAAGCAGCAAACTGCGGAGGTTTTTCAAGAAGCTCTCAATTTTTACTACGAGCAAAAATTTGTGGCCGCCCAAAAAGTATTTCAGAATATTTTACAAATCAATCCGGACGATCGGGTAGCAATGCTGTATTTCCAACGCTCTCGCAAGTATCGAATGTACGGCGCCCCGGATGGGTGGTGTGGGGTGGAAACTTCGACGGAGAAATAGGGCGCACAATGCACGCCCTACTATTTTTAAAATATGGTTGTACAAACTTTAAAATATAGTTGTACAAACGCCTAATTTATTCCAAGTTTTAGGGCCGACAATGCCATCAGCAACGAGTTGTTGTTGCTTTTGAAAATTGATTACTGCTTGTTGGGTTTTCGGGCCGAATCCTCCATCAGTAGTTACGGAAAATCCGCTGGCGTTCAAGAGCCGCTGGAGGTAGCGAACGTCCTCATTTTGGGTGACGCCATCGTTGCGTTTGAGTAGGGGAAAATAACGGCAGGAAGGTAATTCCATGTGAATTGCGTTTGTGGTTTGCATAGTTTGAGTCTCCATTGGTTGTTTGCAAGTTGTTTGAAAGCAGAGAAGTGCGGAAATGATGTTAATAGTCCTGGATGCACTTTTGACGGGCAGAAACGGGGTTTTGGCTTCGCTCAACCACCAGTTTTTTTAGCGTTTCTGGGGGCTGAAACGAAGTATTGTTGTGAAAAAACCCAGTTTCTTGCTAGCCGTGCGCCTAGGATTAGTTAACTTGGATTTAACATCCGGGTTCATCTGTATAACAAGCGCCTAATAGACTCCAAGTTTGAGGGCCGACAATGCCATCAACAGCAATCTTATTTTCCTTTTGAAATTTGATGACTGCTTGTTCGGTTTTTGGGCCGAAGAATCCATCAGTTGCGACGGAATATCCCTTTTTAACTAAGGATTGTTGGAGATAGCGCACGTTTTGATTGGCAGTGGTGCTATTATTTCGTTTCAGTGTGGGCAGTGAAGAGCAAAGAGGCAATTGAGCGTAAATTGAATTTGTGGTTTGCATGGTTTGATTGGGGATTAGTGGTTGGCAAGTCGTTTGAACTTGCTATTCCCCAGTTGTAGCTGTGGGGGGAAGTGCTTTAACAGTCGCTTTTTATAGTGACGCTTATCTGGGGTAGCTCAGATGAGTGACAGCCAGCTATCAAATCCGTTTTGTACAGAGTAATTGTCAAAGGCAAACAGCAGCGAATTGGGAGCATCTCACCTTTGCAGCCCTCCGCTAGAAATTGGAGCTTTGAGGCAGGAGGCAGGAGGCAGGAGGCAGAAGGAAAGAAGAAGAAGGAAGGAGCCAGAAGAAGGAAGGAGCCAGAAGAAGTATTTTTACAAATATGAGATGCTCCCAGCGAATTTCCATTTTTTATCAACTTTTAGCATCTTGGCCGGAAGCCCCACACCATATCTGTAGGGCTGTTGGTGTCGGGATGGATAGCCAGATTGACGTAGGTTGGCTAGGCAATCAATCCTGTCACGGTGTAATCGCTGCACTCTTGTATAAGGTGAGTAATAGTTTTTTATCTAGAGGAGGCAAAAATACTGTATTTAAAGCTCGTTAACCATGTGAGCGAAAAGGGCGATCGGGAAAATTGCTCTGGGGTTGCGACTTTAACTTAGAAGTGATATCGTAGTATCGGTAGATAGTAGATTTCCGGCTGTCAAACAACTTGAGAATTGAATCTATGACAATTTCTGTAACTATCGGGTTAAAGTCGGAAATAAAGTCGTCGGCGTTGAGATTTTCTCGAAAAAATTCCTTAGCTCGATCGCACTGATAGCGCATTTCGTCAAAGCCAACAATTTTTACCACAAACGTTGTCAGGGGCGAACTCTCCAAATCCGTATTAGAAGTGCTTTTAGCCCGCCCATTTTCTAATAAATTCAATACTTCCGCTTCTAAACTAATTTTAGGTTTATAAGGTTTCTCTATTTCGGGAAAAAAGCTTTCCAGGCGCACGCAGTTAGGAGCTCGATCCGGAATTCCTCCCGTCATCATCGCCAGAGAAACCTCAATCCCCACATCCGAAGAAAGAGCTTCTAGCAGGGCTAGGGCAGCCAGTTTGCACCCCAAATAAAGCTTCGCAATTTCGAGATTGTACTTAGCAGTAGTTTCCCAGCGCTGATAGGTGCGATCGTCTGGATATCCTTCAAACTGCCGGAAAATCATCTCTGGCTTGAGATAATTGAGAAAACCTTCCATCTTCACCAAAGCAACTCGGTAGTCGCGAACCGTGTAAAAACCGCAGGAGATGAGATTGTGATTGGTTTCCGGCAGTAAATTCCAGGTATTTGCCAAAAAATGGGCTGAACTATGGTGAGCAAAACTCATCACATCCCGGTTAGAGATTCGCACAGCTTTTTTGACCGTTTCCCGCATTTCATCGTCAGTCAAACTAAGGTTAAACAGGCTATTTATGGCTTGCAATCGCTCATAAAGGCGCTGGCTTACCGTTACTCCAGAATCGGCGACGCGAAAAGGAATTGTTGCTTCAATGCAGCCTGCAATTTGAAGCAATTGCTCGCGTTTGAGAAAGGGTTCTAGAGCTTTTGCTGCTACCACAGCGCTGAGAAATTCGTTTTGTCCGGAGAAAGGATTGAGGACTTCGCCCGGTACAAAATTGAATACCAGCATTACCATCTCGAAAATAGCATCCGCCGGCAGTTCAGATCGATCTCGAATTTGTAGTTGTTTGTTAACCTCTTTTGCAACAGGAGTGATGTAGTAGCTGACGTTAAAGTTAATGCTGCGATCGACTTGCACGTAGACGGTATCGTGAAATAAAGCTGCCAAAACCTCGATCGCGTCTTCATCTCCCCCCACATCAAAAATATGTTCGGGAGTGTGAAAAAACCGCCAGGGCCCCATCATCGGCTGAACAATCAGTTCGGCAATCCGAGCGAGTTCACTTGGTTCGACTTTTGCTTCCAGGCGATCGATCGCCCAAATCAGCCTTTCTAAGCACTGTAAGTAGGCTTGTTTGCTATCCATCACAGTCTTTCCCAATAACATTGCTGTCAGTCGATTTTAGATTTTAAATTTTAGACTTTAGATTTACTCCACAGATGAATCTGGAAGCTGGAACCTTCGTCTAAAATTTTTAGATATCCACGACTGGAGTCCACGGCTTGTATCCGTTTTTGGGCTGGTCACGTCAGCCAACCTGCTGTTACAGCATATTCCATATATGTGTAGTACAGAGAAACCGGGTTTCTTGAACAGAATCAGTTTAAAGGCTAGAACTGTAAAGAAACCCGGTTTCTGAGGTGTACTTCACAAACCTGGAATATGCTGTACTTTGATTGTCCTAGATGCGCCCCGGCTGTTTTTATTTGGGATTTATGAGCTTTTTGTGAAATACTTTAGCTGCAATTTAGGAGGGAAATACTAACTTCAAATAAACTTAATTTCCGGTAGCTGACCTCCCCTGTTTTCCTAGTCTAATTAGCACAAAATATGACAAGTAAAGTACATAAATTGCTAAACCGATCATACCCAACAATCCCAAAAATTGAGGGTTTGCCGTAGGGTGAAACATTTGTTTGTACAGCCAAGGTGGATCTAACCAAACGCGGCAAAAAGGTTCATCAATTATCTGAATTTGAGATTTAAAGGCACAGCTTAAGAAGAAAAGTTGAGCTAGAGCGCCCAAACCGCTGTAAACAGTAATCGCCCACCGCCAAGCTGTAAAAGCCAGTTTCATGGGCGACTGCGGTCGATCGGCAATTTCTTCGTTTAAATCCTCCCAAAACCACAGACTAGCAGGAATTAAGGCCCTGGCAATCACCGACGACACAAAGCTCACAGGCAGCGCAGCCATCATCAGGTAAAGTGTAATTGCCAGCAAACTCGCCACCCGCCAATAAATAATTGACAAACGGACGATCGGCTCAGCTTTTGCCACAACAGCCCAAATCAGCACTACCAGCGGGATCGAAATTGTTAATAACACAGACAACCGGTAATCCATCCAGACTAAGGTTAATAACGTTTTTTCCATACTTTCAGCCTTTAAGTACCTGATTTCTATCAACACTCTAGCAAAACAGCCATTTTAGGGGCTTTTTGGGCCTCATTTTTGGCTGTTCACCTGTCCCAGTGTCCCTTATCCGATAGTCACTTACAAGCAAGCTCTTCTATCAATCTTCTAGCCTACCCCTTAGCGATATTTGCGATCGGCTTAGGATACACGGGTGAGGTAGTGCTTTTGTGTGTATTTCCTAAAGTAGCCGCCTACAGTTGGCGGCTACTGCTTTAGAATGCTATCCCGTCCCGGTCAGAACCCAAAAACCTACAATCACAACATACACATAGCGTGAGTGATGCGATCGCACTCCCCGTGCCAGTCGTTCGCTTGGTTAAGGCAGTCTTCATGCTAGAAGTCACCCAGCATATCCAAAATCGCTTCTACGTCCGCTAGGTCGCATTTAGACTTTTTGCGCTTAGCTTTCAATTGGTTGAGTAAGACAGCAGCATCAGGTAAATCACTTGTGTAAAATGATTCTCCATTATCTAGCTGTCGAGCTATAGTCAGCACCCGATCTGCTAGGGCGATCGGTACTCGGATAGTGCGGGTTTTCCCGTGTTCCCATTTACCCTCATAGTGCTTGAGGTTGGCTAGGCTAGCGTCATTAATGTTTTTAGTCATTTCACTTGTGTCAGGTGATTTACTATTAACAGGTTGACACGAATGCTTTAGTTCTGTCAAGTATTTAGTCACGTGACACAAGTGACTAGAGGGAGAAAGTTAGACTTTAGGGAGCCAAAACCAAAAACTACTAGTACAGCTCGGCGTAAATACACAGACTATTATACCGCCAAGACTTTACCCTTATATGTCCACTTAAAAGGCTTTGCCATTGTTTGATTAAAGTAGTTAATAAAATTGAGGATGCGATTTTTCAGATCGTACTGACTGGTGAAACTTGCTATGCTTGAGTAATTTCCGCACTAAAATGCTGAACCAAATCTCTATTTGATTAAGCCACGAAGAATGTTTTGGCGTGTAGTGGAAAACAATTTGATGTGTTGGGTCACTTAAAAAAACAGCACGAGATTTCATGGATTGAAGTATGCCGCTTTTTCCCTTAATACCGAGGTCGATATCTAAGCCTTCTTTTTCGGCGACCAAACGCACCAATGATTCAGATTGGTGAGTATTCAGACAATCCATAATCAGATGCCATTTTTGGGCATCGGGGTCAGTTTCAATGATGTGACGAATATTCAGTACAAAATCGGATTCTTTTCTCGAATCTCCGCAAGTTGGCTCGATTATCTTACCATTCGCAATATTGAAATTAGCGATCAAGGTCTGCGTACCATGACGAATATATTCAAACTCTCTTCTTGCAACTTTCCCTGGTCGCATTGGTAAGTCTTTTTCGAGACGCTCAATGGCTTGAATTCCTGTCATCTCATCAACCGATATAGTGTGTTCTCCATTTTGACTGCGTTCAATCGCAGTCAGATATAAGCCTGTAATATCTTTAACTTTTGCATCAAATTCTTCATCCACAGGGGGGGGTTAACCAGTAGCGCGAGGCGTGTGGTTTAATTTCTGCTTCTTCTAATAATCTGCCAACATGGCGGAATGATATACTTTCAATAATGCCTTGAAACATGATTTCCTCCGCCAGTTCTCTAGCTGTCCAGTGACTTATTGGTCGTCCATAATCGGACGGTGAGGAACAGGCAAGTGCAAATAACTCAGTTACTTGTTCCATGGTAAATTTTACTGGTGCGCCAACACGCTCTTGATCTTGCAATCTTTGCAAAATCGATAAGTCTTTTCCCTCGCTTTCCAACCATCGGTTTCGCCATAAGCGAGCCATCTGTCGGTTAATCTCTAGGCTTCGGGCTATTTCACGATGGTTTTGACCATCTGATGCCATGAGAATTATTTTGGCTCGTAGCACTAGCTGTTGGGGCGTTTTGTGTTTGTCGATCAACTTCTGAAGTTGATGACGCTCGCCATCGCTTAAATTTAATATTTTAGGCATTAATAAGGCCATCTCTGACTCCTCGATCACCCACCTAAACGGGTCTCAGCTAACTATGTTCTTCTACCACAAATATAGTCTGTGTACTTACGCCGAGCTGTACTAGAGCTTGCGTAAGTCCTCCGGCTTCAACCAAGTTGTGTATCCGCCACTATCCGGGAGGGAGCAACAAAGTTCGTTCTGGGCGTTAGCTCCCTCAACTGTTAGCACGACCCCTTTATACTGTTCCGCAAACTTAGCCCCGACATATTGAACCGATGTGCCTTTAGTCAGGTCAAAATCCCTTAAGAGACGGATATTGAGACTTTCCTCCTTAGTAAAAGCTTTAGCAAAAAAGCCCCTTACTTGCAGCCCCGACGCAGCGACACGCTCCATAACTTCTTTTGCATCTTCCCGGCTGCCTTTAGCTATTGCCTCTCGCATCTGGTCTGCTAGTTTTTCGCCACGAAATTTACTTTGTGCGGTTGCAGGACTTTGGGGGGGGTTTGCAGGACTTGATGCAGGACTTGATGCAGGACTTAAATCCTTGTCTTGTATAGGGTTTGCAGGACTTGCAGGACTTAAAGGGGTAACTTTCTTTACTTCTACTTTTTCCTGGTTGTCCTGGTTTTGACTTTCCGGTTCACCTTGCTTTTTCTCGGTGTTTTCACAATTTCCCAAAATGTTTGGAGGTAAGTCCTGCAAGTCCTGCAAATCTATATCCTGTATGGGCGGAAGTCCTGCAACAAGTCCTGCAGAAGTGCTGCTAGTGCTGTCAGAAGTCCTGCAAAGCGGTGCTAGTTGTTGGGAGTAAGTAGGGTGATAATCATTTTTACCCCTCAACCTTAAACCGACAAAAGTAACGTGACGACCGCTCCGATCGCGAACGACTGGCAGGTGCAGTTCAGTGCAAAGTTTCTCTAGACCCGGCGAAAAAGTTGTCAGGCTCATCGCAGGTTTTTTAATTTCCTCACAAAAATCTTTATAACTGTCAAACAGATCGCCCGCACGGGTTTGTGCGCCGTCCTCAACAATTAGCTCCATCTCGAAGAACGCGGCCAAGCTATCCATCCGTACTTTCATATCCCATTCAGCAGCCTTGAAATCTGCAATCTCAGCATCACCGATACCCTGAATTGCCTGCTTTACCTCACTACTGGGGAGTGAAAGTGCGATCGCGATTAGCGCCCCTATTTCCGGATCGAAGCTGGCTTCCATCTCTGAATTCCGCAAGTGTTTGGGAATGGCGTTTTCAAAATTAACCAGACACAAGCGCCGCTCTAGCCCGGTGGTATTTCCCATGAAGATAGGGTCATTGCTACAGATAAGGAGTAGTCCATAAAAGTGTGCGCTTGCCACTGGCTGGTACACTTCCCGGTAGTTGACGCTATCCCCACCAGTTAGCCGGAGAATGCTATCAACTCCCACGGGTTTACGTTCATCGCCAAAAACTACTAATTGCTTGTCAATAATGCTGGCAATAGTTGAGCCGTCTTTTAGGCTGTCAAGACTGCAAGGTTGGGTATTATCCTTCCCTACTACCTTCTCTATTAACCGAGCGCAAGTACCCTTGCCGGAACCAGGAACCCCGATAAAGTGAACAAACTGCTGATATCCGTGAAAGCTAAACCGGAGACAACTATTGATGATTGCCAGTAGCTTGAATATTTTCTTGGCGTCACCCTGCATCGCCGTCCGGAAAAATTTGTGGATACTAGGGCAGTTCACCCGTAGTGCTTCCAAGGGGTCACTTAGATCGCCTGTTAGTGGCTGGTAGGGAAAGGGTAAATAGGAAGTAAACCCCATGCCGGGTGAGTGTGGCAAGGTTCCAAGGGTATCGCCGTCGAGTACGCAATTCTCGAAATTGATGTATCGGGACTTATCCCATGTTTGCCAGTAAACCTCTCGCAGGTAACACTTGAGCATCTCAATGACGTTATTAACGTACTCAATCCCGCTGTAGTTTACGCCCTTTGCGTCCAACGTAGTGACAATCAGGCTTTTAAACGGCCCTGGTTTTATCTTTTCCCAACACTTGCCAGTCCATCCCCGCCATGTTTGCTGTTCTTCGTGGTATTTCCACTGGGGGCGATATTCTTCGGCCAGTTGTGCTGCAATCTCGCGCGGTGTCGGTGTTTTTTTACTCCGAGTTGTCGAGCTGGTGTCACTTGTGTCAAGCGATTAAACTACATTGCTAGCTTTCATCAACACCGCCCTGAAGGCCTCAATCCCTTGATTATTGATGAAATCATCCATCCCCTTGCCGTCCTCGTGGTTCCAATTGCCTGTAACCGATAGTACCTCGCAGCCATAGGCTTTCAGGTGTTTAGTGAGGGTTTTTTCGGCACGGCGGACATTTTTTACGGTTTCCACCTTCTCAGGTGGATCGGAATCGTAAGCGATGATAAAGTTAAGACCCGCTTCAGCTAATCGTTTCAGCCCTGGTATCAAGTCGGGTGTACCCTTTGCCGCTGGTGTTAGGGCTATGTCAACTCCCATTACCGCTACCGTAGGGATATCCCACATACAGCCTTTTATTGCCTTTATGCACCCCTCGGTAATGAGGAGGTACGGTTTGCCGTTAATGGTGAAGCATCGGGCTTTAAGGGCTTCTAAATCAGTCCAGTACGTTTCGATTTCTGGATGCTTGGCAAGGAAAGCATCATATTCACCTTTAGGGAACTGTCCACCCCGTTCGTAGTGGGTAAGCAACCGACTGTAGGTGATGCCCGACTTCAAGTCCCCAAAGTGTTTGGCGTAAGCGTAAAGCCCTAGCTCTTGCGCTTCTTGTACCATTACCAATTTATCCTTTGGGGCGGTTCGCCGTTCGACTACCTTGTAGTGTTGCGTCATCCTCACCGGTTCCGGTAGTGGCTCATATGCCTTTTTTGCGATCGCTTCGAGGCACGTTAGTACCCGCAGCACCTCGGTAGTTGCTGGCATCCAACAGGCCAGCTTAAGTACGGCCCGTGGGGGCAACAGGTAGTTGAGGTGGGGTTTACCGATCCAGCAGATACCGAGTACGGGTTCCGAGTGTTCAATGAAGGTTTCGGGACAACTGAACAAGCCATCCCCTACCAGTTGTGGTTCAAAGTTGCGGATTAGGCGATCGGTAGTTTTTGGCTCAACGCCATAAAGGGCATCTACCTGTTCCGGTAATAGCACGGGAGCCTGGTAGTAGTGCAACCACGGCTTAACGCCAGTACCGATATCAATGCAGGCAAAAGCCTCGGTGTGGCGGATACCATCAAACACGGCATCTCGATACCAACGGAGTGCAAGGGGCTTATCCCACGAATAGTTAAGACAAGTCGATCGTGGGGCGCGCGAAGCGGACTGTTGTGACATAATAAAGTTCTCAATTGGTGACACAATTGAGAAAACAGCAGTCATCGGGGCCAACCCGGTGGCTGTGTTGCTTTCTCTTACTTTTGACGATCGCAGTATTCAGGCTAAAGTGTCAATACTGCAACTGTTAAGTTTTGTTGCCAACAGAACGGGACTACTTACCGTCACTCACGTGACACAAGTGAATATTTGATATTAGGTTCACTGCCTATTCATCTCTATTTTGAATAGTAGCCGCCAACTGTAGGCGGCTACGCCAAGAAATGTAAGCAGATACAGAGGCAAGCTCCCCTACTCTCAGTCACACTATGCAGATAGTTCGAGCAAGGGTTTCCTTTTTCCGTTCCGTGCGATCGCCAATAAAAAACCGCCCTTTTTAGGGGGCGGTCAGTAGGGGCGGTAGGTTAGATGTTTAACGGTGTAGCCGACTTATCGTGTTCTAAGTAATGTTGATGGATTTTATCGACACCCGTGCTACATATACTTGCCAACAAAGTCAAATCAACGCCCGCACGAGCTTGCAAGGTTATAAATGTATGCCTTGTATGGTAGGGACTCAAATAGCAGCTAATGAGTCCCGAATTGACCAATTGAGTAACAACACCAGGGTAGTAATGTTGACTACTGTTTGGTGATGCGTTGTGCATCCAAACACGCCCTAAGCCATCTGTATTATATGGGTTGCCATTCATTTGCCTAAAAACTAAATCGCTCATCTTAGTATTTTTAGTTTTTAGGCTCAACAACAGTTCACGTAATTTTGGATACATGACAAACAATCGAGCGTCATTATTTTTGGTAGCCTTAACCCCTTTAATACTGGTAGCGTAAGACTTGTAAATCACAATTTGATTACTTTCAAATTTGATGTTATTCCAAGTCAACGCGAAAGCTTCCCCGCTACGGCATCCAGTTAAAAACAAAAATTCAATTAGAGGGGCTGCATGAGAAAAACTAGGAGTAGCAGATTCATAAAAAGCCTTGATAATAATGTCTCGCTCTTCCTTAGTGAAAGCACGTCTATCACGTTCATTAGGGTTAGATTCTAAATCCTGTATCTCATACCACGGACGGATAGTACCATCAACGTCAACTGTTGATTTATACTTTTCAGTTTTGTTCTCTGCACCTTTACTGCCATTGGCAAACGGATTGACCGTAAGTTTTGTTTTCCCTTGAGACTGTAAACGATCGAAAGCCTCGGAGAGAGCCGTTAAAAGTTTATCTTTTGTACGTTTACTTACAGGATGGGTAAGTAGTATTTCCGTACACAAAGCAGATATAGGCATCAAATAAATGCCATCTTGAACTTTATCGAAACATTGACAATGGTTATTCCACAACAGTCCTTTTAAAGTATTTGTGTAGGTTCCAGCAGTTCTGACCTTACTACTGGGTTTATATTTACCGCCCATTTACGCACGCTATCACATTTAAGTCAAGGATTTAAGATTAATAGCATCGCGCTCTACCGATTGAGCTACCCCCCTGCGTTTGGTAGAGGGGGCTGGATATGAGCCAGCAACCTCGATGATGTTATTTTTTCCTGACATTCGTTTTTGTGATCGGCGGTGAATGCTGAGTTTAGAGTATTGACACTCCCCAACCTAAAGGTGTGGGGATTCTTAATTCAGCGACTGACCTTTAAGTGCTACGTCCTTGCGGCAATACTCAGACCTTTTAACCGTAGAAATCCTACCCATTAACGAGCCTGATTCGCAGTCACCCGCCTAGGGTCTATCTCCAAAAGCGTACTAGGATATTGACAAGCGAGTTCGGGTATGCCCTACCCTACCTAACAAAAAGTGAATTGTTTGTTTTTCTGGTTATGAGGCTGTATTAAGCCCCTAGCTGTATGGCGAGTTTTCGCCGCTCTTTGTCCCCCGGTTTACGCCTAAAAGTGTGTCTGAGTCCCTGTTTCACGAGGGCGTTTCGAGTTTAACCTTGACTTTTATAGTCAACCACAAAAACCAGCAATTCCCTAAATTTTTGGAATGGGTTTAAGGAATTCAAGCCGTCCTAGAAGGACGGGGTTTTAAAGCCAATTTCCCGATAACTTGCTGTTGAATTTGTACGCAATGCTGCCTCTGCCAATTGGGCTACCCCCCTATTTTGGGTAGAAGGGACAGGAGTCGAACCTGCACTATCACATTTGTACGGTTTAAGTTGAAGTTTGAGTTTGAACTTGTACTCTGTTTATATCTTAAAGCATAACTATCAAAAAAGCAAGCACTTAGCGGAAAATAAACTGAAAAATTCGCTCTCCCACTCTCTGTTCCTCAACTTCAGAATTGTTAGCTTCTTCGCGGGCGAACATAACAGCTTGCTGCAAGATTTCCACCCTTTGCAGCAACTCATTGATCCGCCGCGCAGCAGGCAAAGCTCCAGAAAACTTGACAGTCCGCCAATAGCCGATCGTAATATCTTCGTAATAAACATCGACTTGCGCCAGGTGGTGTTCGGTAGCTTCAGCTTTAACGTGATTGCGCGGAGTTTTAAAAGTCTTGAGAGTTTGCACCGGTTCAGTTGCCCAACAGTCTGCCGAAGCATCAAAGTTCCACGTCTCGGAAGCATCTAAGACTGGAAGTTTTTTGATGAATGTTTGCAAATCTGCTAACTGCTTTTCAATGAATAGCAAATAGCTGACAGGAACTTGGCTCAAAAGCACGTTTCCGTCTACAGTTACGTCAGCACGAGCGCTACAATTTGTCCAATCTTTGGTTGCGGTTACGTCGAAGAGTTTGGTCAAAACTTCAGTCGTTTTGCGGATAATCTCTTCTGCTTTGACTTCAACTTTTTTGGACTCTGGCGGCAGTTGTTCGCCTTCTTCGTCTTTGGGACGGTAAGTGCGGGAGATTCCAGAAAGCACAGCGGGCTTCTGGAGCGCTTTTTGAGCTTCTGCTAGTTCTTGGACGGAGCGGCTTTTGATGCCTTTTTCGATCGCAATAATCTGATTTAAGCGTGGCATTGTTCGATTTTATTGACGCTGAACTCATATCAAGCCTGGTTAATACTGATAATCGAATTGTTTGTCCTGTGGCTTTTAGGGCTTTGATAACTTTCCCTCCTCAGTACAAACCTCACGATCGTTCTTGAACCAAACTTGCTCGTTATGTAGTATGACACACTTCAAAATAAATTACAAGCTTTCTTTTCTAGGCGCGGTGCCAAGAGAGCCTGCCACTACCGTACTCAGCAATTTACCCCTCAAAAACTCGGCAAAATCTCTAGCGTGGCTACCAAAGTGTAGCAAATATCACTCTTTTTTAGCGCTGGGGCTACCTCTTGAGATAGATGCGGAAATCCCTCCCAGGGCGCGTTGTCAGATCGGGAAACATTTCTTAACATATAGATAACAAAGGGAATCCGAGGAGACACCAAAAATCCTTAAGCCCTTGGGGTGCCCCCGTTAATCAGATTCTTCGCAAACAAGGGCTAAATCAATGAAGAAGCAGCAAAACTCCGAAGTTTCAGCATTTTTGCCCATGCTCCAAAAAGGCATTTGGCTGTTTGGGATTCTCTCTTGGATATTCGGGCTGACAGATAGAACTATTGCACTATTATCTGACGGATATTTGTCGGCGATCGATATTGTCCAGCTATTTACAGCATCCTTTTTCTTCATTAGCTGGCTGTTGTTAAGCCCGTTTTGGGGTATTAACTCCCAGAGTCAGCCGAAGGAAGAAGCATCTCCCTAGTTTTTAAGTTGTAATGTTAGTTTCTCGATCGCTATGAGTTTCTTCTGGGGCAAAGCGGGCCGGCCAAATGCGATCGCAAAAAAACAAAGTTCCCGCCGTCACGCACAGCGGAATCGCCAACAGATTCAACAGCGGAATGCTCACCAAACCCAAACAAACCAAACCAAAACTCCCGCTGGCCGGCAAACTCGCCCAAATTATCTCCAACTTCTCCTGAAAAGGTCGCCTCCGTCTCTCCAAAGGTGCATCTAAAAAGTCCAAACAGACAATAGTCGCGCCCAAAGCTACGCCACCCAAACTGCTAAGAATAGAGCCGACACCAGGGATAAAATTTAGCAGCAGCAGGGGTATACCGACGCTCAACAAAATTTGTAGTTTTCGCAGTTCAAAGGCGATCGCCCTTTGAATATCCCCAAAACTACTCGCCAGATTCATTGGTGCTTCTGCGGGCAATTGACCGTTCCGCAGCAGTTCCAATTGTTCGGAAAGTTTGCCGTACCACGGCGAACCTAAAATCACGCCAAACTGCACTAACAAAAATCCAATTATCAGCAAAAGTCCTGACACTAGGAGTAAGCGCAGCAGCCAGCCGAAAGCAACTGTTAACACACCGAGAAAGCTCAGCCAAGCGGGAAAACTCGCAATTAGAGCGTTAAATCGGACGGATAAATCGGCAACTAAAACGTCTATCCCTGCCAAACTGGGAAATAGCAAGCTTAAATAAAGACCAATACCAATTATAAAATTTAGCACCACGGGAACTAATACATAACTCCACAGCTTGGGAGTTTGCAAAATCAGCGTGAAAGCTCGCAAAGGATAGGTGAAGCCTGCCAGGAGTCGAATTGGTGCGGTAATGGCGGCGTGGGCGGGGTTTGAATTTAGCTGTTTTGACATATAGGTGAAGGAAGAAGGAAGAAGGAAGCAGGAAGAAGGAAGAAGGAAGAAGGAAGAAGGAAGAAAGCCCTTCGACTACGCTCAGGGTACAAATTCTATTATTATTGCTGATGAGGATTTATCGCAGGTAGCCCAAAAGTGAAGCTTTTTATTTACCATACCCCGGAACTTACGCCAGCCGACAAAATGCCGGCTTGCGCGATCGCAGTTGATGTGCTGCGGGCGACTACGACAATGGCAACAGCCCTGAATAATGGGGCGGAAGCTGTCCAAGTTTTCAGCGACTTAGATAAGCTGATGGCCGAGAGCGAAAAATGGCCTGCAGATAAGCGGATTCGCGCTGGAGAGCGCGGCGGCGGCAAAGTTGACGGATTTGACATGGGGAATTCCCCCTTCGACTGCACGCCAGAAAAGGTGACTGGGAAGAGAATTTTTATCAGCACAACTAACGGTACTCGGGCTCTGCAGCGAGTGCAAGCTGCTGCAACTGTGTTAACGGCGGCTTTGATTAACCGCAAATCTGTGGTGCAGTTTTTGTTAAATAAACGGCCGGAAACTATTTGGATTGTGGGTTCTGGTTGGGAAGGGAGTTATTCGTTGGAAGATACGGTTTGTGCTGGTGCGATCGCCCAAAGTCTCCTAGCAGAAAGCGGTATTCCTGCGAGCGATTTTGCTGGTAACGATGAAGTATTTGGGGCTATTGCTCTTTATTTGCACTGGCAAGATAGGTTGCACGAATTGTTGGAAAGAGCCAGCCACGGCCAGCGCCTCCTCGGTTTAGGTGTTATTGAAGATTTAAAATATTGCGCGCAAACGGATACTTTAGATGTGCTGCCAGTGCAGCGAGAACCGGGAGTTTTGGTTAAGTCGGATTTTAAAATTCCTCAAGCTAATTTCTGGGATCAATCTTCGGAACAAACGGCGAATTAAATTTTTATTCCAGTGGTGTATTAGTAAGGTGCGCGGCCCAGCACACCCTACTCGAACAACCACAATAAAATTGGTTGGCAGTATTGGAATGCAAGTCCTCATAAAAATCAGAGGACTTGCATTCCTCACTATAGCAATCCTAAATGATTCGTGTAATTCTTGTAGGGGCAAACCCACGCCCGGTTGCCCCGCCTTGGCTGGGGTAGGCACGGGGAGTAGGGGTAGCACTACCCCTACATATTTTTACAAATGATTTAGGATTGCTATACATACAACGGAAGTTAGTAGTTATATCATGTCCGGTCGATTACCCGGATTCCTGTAGGGGCGGGTTCACCAATAATATTGGCCAAAAACGGACAATCTCACAAACCCGCCCCGGCTTATGTATTATGGGCGATCCATCGGACATGATATTAGCGAACAAGATTTTTTTTAACTACCTGCCGGGAAGTCCCGGGCGTATATTTAGAGGGGATTAATCTGAGCGCAGCGCCCCGTACCCCGTTGGGAATTACGCCCGCGTGATGAAAGGCTCGTCGGGTGTAGGTACCGAAACCGACAATTATTCTTTTATACCCCAAGATGCTCTGGAAATACTCTGATACTATATTAGCAAGTGGGGGTGGAACTACCTCACTATAAAAAGCATGAGAAAAAAAAGGAAAAAGAAGCCTGCGGTCTAACTGTACTCAGTTGACCGTCAGGTTTGTTCACAGAAAGTAGAATTAAACATACTTGGTAGGGACAAAACATTGTTTTTTCCCTAGTCTATTGGAGGCAATTGAGAATTGCTGGATTCACCGCCGAACCGCTGAATTAAACACTCGGCAATTCTGGCTGCAGCACCGGGTTCTCCCATGCGCCGCCAGCCATTTTCAGCGATTAGCTGCAACCTGTCGGGGTCGCGGAGCAAAGACTGCACGGCGCCGGCAACTTCGGCGGGATGTTTGACTAAAATTAATGACGGGCCTAACAGGCGACTTTGAGCTTCTGCAAAGGCGGGAGTAAATTGCGGGCCGTTTCCGGGAATGGCGATCGCCGGTTTTCCTAAACCTACAAATTGTTCTGTAGCCGTTCCGGCCATTGCTATTGCTAAATCGGCTTCGTACAAACAATCGTTAAAACTTTGCTGAGTCAAAATCATCGTGGCGTTTCTCTGCACAAATGTCAAGGGCAATAGCAAATTAGGAGATTCTTTCCGAATTTCTTGAGCACTAGAAACAGGAGGTCGCAAAATACTTCCTTCACGCCGCTGCGTTCTAATTTCGCCGTCTTGTCGCCAGCCGAAAAAATCTAAACTCGGTCGCAAAGCTTCTAAGTTTAACTCTGGAGAAATGGCTCCGAAAAATAACAATTTGCGATCGGCAAACAGCGATAAAATTCCGGCTACAGCCTCTACTATTAGCAGCCAATTAGCATAGGCTTCCGGCGCTCTAGAACCGGGGAGTAAGGTGATGATGAGCGATCGCTCGATTTCCCGAAACTCTGCGTCAGGCCCGTAAAAACCGGCTGGGTTTTCCGGTTCGAGTCCGTCCATCATCGGATTTCCGAGATTGTAAGCGGGAATTCCCAGCTTTTGTAAAGTCTCGGCGGTCAGCGCGTCCCTGGCAAAAACGGCTCGACAGCGCGATCGAGTCATCAACCAGCGCTCCCAAGGGAAATAAATCGATCGCGACCAACCCCACCCACCAAAGACCCTGGATTTGCGAGCCAGAGGCCCGTCCTCGTCCCGCAAATAATACTCGGACTTGGCAGTACCGACAAAGGCATAGGGGGCGCCGCTGAGCCAAGCAAACAGCAGCGGTACAATATCCCCGCAGGCTAAAATAACGCTGTCTTGATTCCCAGACTGTTTTTGGGCTCGCACCCAAGCGCGGATGGCTTTCAACTGAGCGATTGTCAACTGAAGCAGGCCGCCTTTGACATCGCGCAAAAATTCTCTCCCGTCCATGTAAATAAAGCCGCCCGAAGGCATCCGCTGCACCGGGCCGATGATGCGGGCGTTTTCTAGTTGAGCGAAAGCTTGCCCTTCACCCACTAGCGGAAACACGGCTAATTCTGGCGGATGCGGGTGCTGTTGCAGTTCCTGCAAGATGCGAAGGGCGATCGCGTCTTCTCCGTGGCCGTTACTGAGGCAAAGTAATTTCAATCCCAACTCTCTCAAAAACTCTCTTGTCAAAAAATAGCCGGCAAACCCTGGGACTTCAGTCTAGGGATGGAAAGCAACTTTCCACTTTAGTTTACCAGAAAAATCTTGTTTGAAAGAGTACAAAACACGGTAGGATCGAACCCGATCCGGCGCTACTCAAAATCTCTGGTTTACCCAAAGATATCTGGCATTTAACAGCAGTTGCTCGGACTCTGGGATACAACTTCTGAAGCGGTAAAATAACTTGTTTAATGTTGGGAGTTACAGCGGCCTGCACTGACAATTGCGCGATCGACAATTGCCAGATATCCGGCTCAATAACGCGGCGGTAAGTTGCTGCACATCTAAATTATATGTATCCAGCCAAGCTCTCAACCATGATAGTCATACTATTTTTCGTCGATATATTGGTTTAAAGTATTCCGAATTTGTTTGAGCTGAAATCCCTTAGCAAGTTGGCGCAGCTTCGAGACAAACGGCACTAAATTAGGTTCTAAACTCTCCAGCTTAGCACTCTCCTCAAAAATTTCTTCAATGTCGCCCATAGCTGCGAGTTTCAAAAGTTTTGCTACTGACTCAGAAGCTGCTGGTAACAGAGAAGAATAAGCAGGCAAATCAGAGGCTGGTGACAAACTGGGAGTTTTGCGCTTTTTGTTTTCCGAAGATTCCCCATAAATCCATTCTAGTCCCAAATGCACGCGCAACTGTTCCAAAAAGTGATTTGCTTCGATCGGTTTGGGAAGAAAAGCATCGTACCCTGCGAGGATGCTATCTTGCTGCGTAGCCTCGAAAACGCTAGCTGACATAGCGATTAACACAACATCTTTTACTTCCGGCAACTGCCGCAGTTTTCTGGCACTTTCTAAGCCATCCATTACAGGCATCCGCAAGTCCATTAAAATCACATCCGGTTGAAATTCAACTGTTTTGCAGAGGCATTCTTGACCGTTTTGGGCCTCTGCAACCTCAAATCCCAAACGCCGCAGCAGCCTGCACAACAAATCGCGATCCAGTTGATTGTCATCCACGATTAGCACTTTCCGCTTGTTGCCGATAAAACCGACAAGCCAGCGTTTTTCCTGCAAAGGAGACACCTCCAAGTACCGTTTAGCTGCTGGTAATTCTAAATCTACCCAAAAAGTGCTGCCTTTTCCCAAAGTGCTGTGGACGCGAATTTCGGCACCCATTAGTTTCGCTAATTTCTGGCTAATCGAGAGTCCGAGACCTGTACCTTCAACAAATGTATTGCCTCCTACTTGGTGGAAAGGCAAAAATATTTCTTCTAACTTGCTTTGGTCTATGCCCGTGCCGGTATCCTCGACTTGAAAGCGGATTTTTAAAGCGTGTTTGGCTGCGATCGCATTGTGGGCGAAGCGCATATAATTTTCTTTCAGTTCCGAACTCAAAGTCGAGAACTCATAATTTTCTCCTTGCCCTCGACTCCAGGCCCCTGTGCCGACATAGCCGACTTTGAAAGTCACACCACCACTGTTAGTAAATTTAACGGCATTGCTGAGTAAATTTATGAGAATTTGGCGCAATCTTTTGGGATCGACACGAACGCAGCTAGGCAGGGGAGAGACTTGTTCGTAATTGAATAAAATTTCTTTTTGAGAGGCCCGCATCTGAAAGAGATCGGCAATGTTTTTGATAAAATTTATAAAATTTAACTCTTCCGGGTAGAGTTCCATTTTTCTAGCTTCAATTTTGGAAAGATCTAAAACATCGTCGATTAACATCAGCAGGTGTTGACCGCACTGTTGAATATTGCTGAGACTTTCTTGGTGATCTGAGCTTAAGTCTTTGTCGGTTTTGAGGATTTGAGTGTAACCTAAAACCCCGTTTAAAGGGGTGCGTAGTTCGTGGCTCATATTGGCAAGAAATTCGCTTTTGGCGCGGTTGGCGCTTTCTGCGGCTAATGCAGCTTGTTGGAGGGCAGATTCTGCAAGTTTGCGATCGACAATTTCCGTTTGTGCTTGTTGAAATAGCGTCGATTGCTGGATCGCGATCGCCAATTGCACGCACAATTGCCGGAGGGATTCTATTTCTGAGGAATCCCAGGAACGGGGGCCGCTGCAATCGTGGGCGATCAGGAGTCCCCAGAGCTGATTTTCTGCCGTCTGCTGGACCTGGGAAATGCTTTCTCTGGCTTGTAAAATCGGCACTATTAAGTTAGCTTTAACTCCAAATTGTTCTAGAAATTTAATGTGACATTCGCTCATATTTTCCGCGTAAATATTTTCTATAGCGCGAATATAGCCTTGCTGGTAAACATCAACAAATTTTTCTCCAAAACACGGATCGAAATTGTCAAAGTTTTGCAGCAAACTTATATCTTTTGCTACAGATTCGACAACTACAAGACCGCTCCAGTCGGGATTGAATCGGTAAATAACTGTGCGATCTGTTTGCAAAAATTGCCGCACTTGTTCGACAGCAGTTGTCAGGACTTCTTCTAAATTTAGGGAGGAGCGAATGCGATCGAGCATGGCAACTACCAGCCGTTCTCGCCTTAATTGCTGCTGCAGTGCCATCTCCGCTTGTTTGCGTTCGGTGATGTCGGTAATTACTCCCACTAACCCGATTAAATGACCAGTTTCATCTTTAATGCCGTCTGCGCGAAATAAAGTTGTTACCAGTTTGTTGTTTTTAGTGTTGATTTTGAGTTCGCCTTGCCAAGATTTGCCTTTACGGATCGTTTTAAACATTTCTAGCAGCACTTTAGTTTGGGGGTAAATTGCTGTTAATCCGCCTGCTGTGTTTAGTTCTTCTGCGGTGTAGCCGTACTGTTGAACAAAGGCTTGATTGTGGTATAGCGATCGCCCTGTCAAGTCAGCAATGCCGATCGCATCGCTGGTGCTTTCCACCGCTTGAGTAACTCGCAGCAAATCTAATTCTGCTTGTTTGCGATCGCTAATATCAGTAATAGTGCCGATATAGCCTTTAATTTCCTGCTTGTCTCCGATTTCTGCAATTGCCTGACCGATCACCCAAATTACCCGACCGTCTGGGCGCTGAAAGCGGTATTCTGATTTAAAAGGAATTTTCTCACTAATTGCTCGATGCCATTCATTTTTCACCCGATCCACATCATCGGGATGTATGGCATTCATCCAGCCAATTTCTGCTGCTAATTCGGCGTTTAATCCCGTAATTTCGCTCCACCGTTGATTGACATAAAGGCAATTTCCCAAAGTGTCGGTGTGAAATATGCAAACTGGCGATGCTTCTGCTAAAGTTTGGTAGCGGCGCTGGCTCGCTCGCAGGGCTGATTCTACCTGTTTTCTATTAGTTATATCGCGGACTATAGAAATTATTTCGCCACCCGAAAGCATTGTTAGCGACAATTCTTGCGGGAACTTAGTACCGTCCCGGCGCTGACCGGTAGCTTCTATATTGCAGTACCCTTTTTGCAGGAGCCTCGGCATTATTTGTAGTTCAAAAAATAGATTTTCTGCTTTGCTGTAGAGCATTTCCCATTTCTTACCATACAGTTCGCTAGGGCTAGCCAAGCCGTACATTTTGAGATAAGCCTCGTTGGAATAAATACATTGTTTATTATTATTAAAAATGGCGATTCCGTCATAAGCAGCGGCCATTGCTACTGCTTGTCGCTGGAGTTGGGACTCTGCTTGTTTACGAGAGGTAATGTCGTGACCGACTGAGTAGATTAAACCTTCTTCGCTAAATGGCGATGCCGTCCACAGGAAGTATTTGTAAGAACCGTCTTTGCAGATGTAGCGGTTTTCAAAGGAGATACTGGACGTACCCGCTATTAGTTTTGCTCCTTCGGCTGCGGTGGCTTTTCGATCGTCTGGATGAACAAATTCGATCATTGGCTTGGCAAACAATTCACTAATACTGTAGCCTAAAGCTGTTGACCAAGCTGGGTTTAAACGTTTAAAATAACCGTCAAAACCTACAATACAAAGCAAGTCTAAGGAGATGGTAAAAAAACGATCTCGCTCTGTTTGTGCCTGCTTTAATTCAGTGATATCCATCACTAAACCGTCCCAGATAATATCGCCTTCGCTGCCAGATTTGCTTTCATTAGTGAGCCTTTCTGGTCTCGCAGCTCCTTGCAGCCACTTAACTTTTCCAGATGGCAAAGTCTGTCGCCACTGCTGCTGCCAAGGTTCCAGCGTAGTAGCTGAAATTGCCATCGATGCTTTTAAATCTAAGAGGTCGTCTGGGTGAATTCCATTGGAAATTAGTTCCGCATTTTCCTCTATGGCTTCGGCCTCTAATTCGTAGAGTTGCCGGCTGCCTGAAGAGATGTAGGGGAAAGACATTTTTCCATTGGCTGACCTTCGTAATTGATAAATTGTTCCCGGCAGGTTAGCTACCAATTTTTGAAAGCGAGCTTCGCTTTGTTCCAGGGCTTTTTGTTGCTGTCTGTATTCGGTAAAATCTCTAATTGTACCCACTATTACTTTACTGCCGTCTGCTATTTTGAAGACGCTTTTTTTTGTAGAAATTATGTGTTCTTTCCCGGCCGAGTCTGTGAATTGTTCTTCGGTTTCCCAGCAGATCCCCGTTGTCAATACTTCTTCATCTTTTGTCCAAAAAACAGCAGCTTCTGATTGGGGAAAAAAGTCATAATCGGATTTGCCGATCAGTTCTTGGCGCGATTTGCCGACCAACTGACAAAAAGCATCATTTAATATCATCCAGCGGTGTTGCTCGTCTTTGACAAAAATTGGGTCGGGCGTAGCATTTATGGTGTGGTTTAAAAATTCTTCTGACGCTTTCAGTTTTGCTTCGTATCGGTAGCGATCGCTCACGTCCAACACTACTTCGATGATCCGGTCGATAGACCCGTCCTGGCGGCGGATGCAGCGCAGGGAAACTCGCGTGTGAACTATTTCGCCGTTTTTTCTGAGCCACCTTTTGTCTAAGATGTAACCGTCGAGCCTACCTGCTAACATCTGAGAAAAATTTTCACAATTAGCCTCCAAATCCTCTGGATGAGTCAACTCTAGCCAATTCTTTTGCAAGAGTTCGTAGCGCTCATAGCCCAGCAAACTGCACAGGGCATCGTTAACTTCTATCCAGTGGCCATTGAGAGGAATTTCGCTGTCAATAATTGGAGCGATGATGGCAATGCCGATCAGGGAATTTGCCACCACCGAGCGATATTTTTCTTCACTTTTTCGCAAAGCATCTTGACTGTTCTGGCGTTCTATGGCGTAACGGAGCGATCGAATTAACAGTTCGCTGTCGATTTTTCTTTTTACCAAATAATCCTGTACGCCCACCGAAATCAACCGCAGGGCAAGTTCTTCGTCGTTTTGGGCGGTCAGAACTACGATCGGCACATTTACCCCGTACTCTTGTACCCGAGCCACCGTCTCGATTCCCAGACTATCTGGCAGTGAAAGGTCTAATAAAATTATGTCAAAAGTTTCTTCATTCAATCGCTGCTGCGCTTCGCTGAGGCGCTCTACTTTCGTCAGCACTATACGCTGCGCGCCGCCAATTTCTGACAGCAAATCTTCAATCAGCTCAGCTTCGTGATGGTTGTCTTCTACTAAGAGAACTTTAAAGCAGATAGGAGGCAAAGCTAAGTTAAAAACTGCTTTCATAATATTTTTTCACCCAGAAAATATTAAACTAACTTGAATTTTACCTTTTATTTTTAGGGCAGTCATTCAATTGCCCGTACACATACATCTATCCTCAGATTGGGGAGAGTAAGCAAGCGTTACAAAAATCATGTTTAATAATTAAAATTATATCACGCACGAACTAGACTGTCAACGGAAAATAATTTTTATTATAACTGGTAATTTATACCACTAAAAAAAGCAATGCAACTGTAGCCCCTCTCCCCACCCCAATACTCACAATCCTTCCCAATTATTCAAGGCTTTCCTCTCCCATATTAAATATTATTAACTTCGAGATTATATCATCTCGTTTAGGGTTTATAAGAGAGAAAGTAATTAATTTTTTCTACCTTATAGCTGATACATTTTACCGAAATTACGCCTCAATTAAGCGAGAGTAAAGTGAAACGTAGAACCTTGCTCCGGTTCCGATTCCACCCAGATACATCCGCCGTGAAGTTCCACAATTTTTTGACAAATTGCTAAACCAATACCTGTCCCAGAATATTCTCTTTGAGTGTGCAAGCGCTGGAAAATTTGAAAGATACGTGTTTGATGCTGGGGAGCAATCCCAATTCCATTATCTGAGATAGAAATTAACCAGTTTTCCTCCTGTTTGCCAGCGGTAATATGAACCACAGGCGGTGCATCGTGGCGATATTTAATCGCATTGCTGACTAAATTTTGAAATAGCTGTACGAGTTGAGAAATATCCCCCATTACCGTTGGTAATTCGCTGTAGGTGACAACGGCTTTATTCTCGCGGATCGCCCCTTGCAGGTTCGCGAGTGCTTGCTCGACTGCGTGATTGCAATCTGTCAGTTCAAAAGGTTTCCGACTCCTGCCAACGCGCGAATATTCGAGTAAATCGTCAATTAAAGTTTGCATTCGGGTGCAGCCCTGAACGATATTGCCGATAAACTTACTACCTTGGCTGTCGAGTTGGTCTTTGTAGCGTTTTTCTAAAAGTTGAGCGTAACTAGCAATGGTTGCTAAAGGCGCTTGCAAGTCATGAGAAGCCACATAAGCAAATTGTTCTAGTTCTGCATTTGAACGCGCCAATTCTTGGTTAGATTTTAAGAGAGCAGATTCGGCGCGCTGGCGGTGGGATATCTCTTGTTGGAGTACCAAATTTTGCTCTTGCAAAGCTTTTTCAACGGCGCAACGCGTGCGGATTTCTTGTTGCAAAATTTGGTTTTTTTCCTGAAGAGTTTTTTCGACTGCTAAGCGGCTAGTGATTTCTTCTTGCAGCAGCATATTTTGTTCTTTTAGCTGCTTTTGTAAATTCCGTAGGCTGAGGTGACTTTCGATACGGGCGAGCACTTCTTCAAACTGAAATGGCTTGCTGATATAGTCAACAGCTCCCACAGTAAATGCGTTTACTTTGTCAAATACTTCATCTTTAGCGCTGATAAAAATTACCGGGATTTCGCGAGTTTTTGCTTCTAGTTTCAAGTGCTGACAGACTTCGTAGCCGTTCATTTCCGGCATCATTATGTCGAGCAAAATTAAATCTGGTGGATTAGAATTGCAGGCTCTCAAAG
Source organism: Microcoleus sp. T3_B1 (assembly GCF_036700445.1). Taxonomy (NCBI): domain Bacteria; kingdom Bacillati; phylum Cyanobacteriota; class Cyanophyceae; order Oscillatoriales; family Microcoleaceae; genus Microcoleus; species Microcoleus sp. T3_B1. The sequence goes on along the minus strand of NZ_JAUBOX010000002.1, from coordinate 208,957 downwards.
CCATTTTTCCGTTAATCACGCAGCGGGGGGTGTACCCCCTCTGAGTCAACATTGTAGACAAGAGACGCAGGTTTTCTGGTGTATCGTCTACTACTAAAATGTTTCCTAGCGGCGTCCCTGGTTGGTGATTGTTCATTGATTATTTCCCAGTTCCTGTTTTCTACACAAAAAATGTTGGCAGCTATTGTATTTAGGACTTACGGAAAACACCCGGTTTCTAGTAGGAATATTGGGAAAAGAAAACGAGGAATCCGCTCATAAACCGGGTGTTTAGCCGTTTGTGCATAAGCAAGTCCTGTTATTGTTCGTTTACCAATCCTCAAACCCCCAGCAGCAGAGTCAGAGCATTATTGTTCCAAGTCAATCCTTTATCTAAAACCTTAAATCCCGCGACTTCGCACATAGCTTCTAAAGCAGTAGCTGTAGGTAGCCACCAGCACGGCGCAAAATCGTTCATGTCAAAAACTGCTTTCTCAGTTATCCCTATAAGTTGGTTGTTGTTGATGTATGGTCGCCAGTAAGCTGTTAAAAGAGCTCGTTCAGCGTCGTCCAAAGCTGGAATAAACATTACTCCAGAAGCGGGAATTTCATAGCGTCCCAACTCATTTTCTATTACTTCTTGGGTAATAACTGAAGTGAAAACTAAATGCTCGCGAGTTATCTGACGCAAGGCAACTAAAATCTGCAACGGATGGGGGTGATGGTACAAAACTCCTGCACAGTGAGTTACATCGTAAGGCTCGCCAATGTCGGCAAGCTGAATCTGAGTGATATCTTGATTGATACAGTGATAATTAGCAATATTTAAACTTGTCATGCGATCGTGAAAATCTTGCCACCACTGGAGGGAGGCCGGCATGGCATCAATCATTGTCAGAGAAACAGCACCGTATTTGCTAGCTACAGATACTTTTTCGCTGACAGTTCCCCACAAGCCGCCGACTTCTGCAAAAGTCTTGCCTTTGGCGACTCGGGCGATATAGCGATCGCGAATATCCTTAGCCTCTAACTCTAATAATATACTAGATTCCCCTGTTTGACGCTGTTTTTCTAAAATATCCTCTAATTTTTTGGATATTTCTGGATCTTTGGGTCTAATTTCTAATGCCATCAAGTACAACATTATGGCTTCGTTAAGCCGATCGCTATCAGCAAACTTTTGGGCTATTTCGCAGTAAAATTCAGGAGCGTGCTGCGGCTGCATTTGGTGGTGATAGTAGCTAGTTGCTACATCTGAATCTACCGGAGTTCTTTTAATTAGAGCCTCACCTAACTTTAGGTAAATTCCCGGTAGAGACGGCTCGATTTGAATCGCACAAAGGTAGGCGGAAACAGCATCGTTCCATGCGTGACTTCCACTCAAAGCATCGCCTAAATTGTAATAAGACCACGAAATAGTGGGATTAAGTTCAATAGCACGTTGGTAAGCGGTAGCTGCGGCTTTCCACTGTTGGGTTTTTAACAGCGCTGCTCCTAAATTGTGGTAAGTCCAAGAGAATTCTGGATTGAGTGCGATCGCCCGCCGATAAGCGAGTGTTGCGGCTTCAAACTTTTGAAGTTTAACTAAAGTCAAAGCTAAGTTATAATGAGACCAAAATAAATCCGCATTTAGTGCGATCGCCCGTTCGTATGCAGCCTCAGCTTCTGACCACTTTTCTAGTTTAACAAGAGCATCCCCTAACTGGTGAAAAGCTGAGAAAAAATTCGGATCTAATTCAGTAGCGCGCTGGTAAGCTGCGGCGGATTCAGACCATTCTTCTAATCGATCGCAAGCTGCACCGATGCTGTAGTAAGACCAAGAATAATCCGGGTTAATTTCAACAGCCGTGCGGTAGGCGATCGCAGCTTCTTGCCATTTTTCTAACTTGAGCAGCACGCTGCCTAAGTTGTAGTAGGACAAAAAAGAATTGGGATTTAAATCAATACTTTTTCGGTAGGCAGCCTCCGCTTCGCGCCAGAGTTCCTTAGCTTGCAAAACATTGCCTAATTTGTAATGAAAATCCGAAATATCCGGCTGGAGTTGAATAGCTTTGCGGTAGTGAACAATAGCTTCGTCCCACTGCTTTAGCTCGCTAGCCGCTTCTGCTAATTGGCAGTAAGCTTCGCAAAAACTCGGGTTTAAATAAATCGTGCGGTGGTAACAAGTCAGCGCTTTTTCTGGCTTGTTTTGCGCCAATAAAGTATTACCTAAATCGAGATATTCTTCCGCTATCTCTATCGGTTCCACCATGAGTGCTTGATACCAACAGTCTGCTGCTTCTTCAGCTTTACCGACTTGGGTAAATATCCGGCTCAAGTTACGGTAAAATCCTGCAAAGTTTGGTTGCAGGGAGATGGCTTTTTGGTAACAGGCGATCGCCTCTTGCCACTGTTCCAAAGTAGCGCAGAGAGTGCCGAGGTTAGCAAAAGCTTCGGCCAAATCTGGTTGCAGAGCGATCGCAACTTTATACCAATACCTTGCGTCTTCTAGTTTACCCTGAGCTTGCAGCGCCTTTCCCAAGGTCTTGCAAGTCTCTGCTGAATTGGGTTCAGATGCCAAAACTTGTTGGCAAAGTGCGATCGCCCGATCGAAGTTCCCTGTAGCCAAATAAATTTCTGCCTGCTGCTGGAAATTCACTTGCACTGTTTCTGAATTCATTTTTTATTTTCCTTTTGAGTAATCATTCCATGTAAAATTATATGCTACAATTTCCCAATGTTCAAGTTTTTGTAAGTAGAGCTACCGAACACAGAATAATGCTGAATGTCCGCGACATTAATATAAACTAGATAATCATAGGTTAACAGCGAGCTAAATAATGTCAACACCTACTCGAACACCGCTAGTAAGCGTAATTATACCTGTATATAATGGATCTCGCTACATCGTACAAGCGGTGGAGAGCGCGCTGTCCCAAACTTTTACTAATTTGGAGATTATAGTTGTAGATGACGGTTCTAGCGATCGCACGCAGGAAGTATTGCAGCCTTATTTTGACAGAATTCGCTACATATACCAGGAAAATCAAGGAGTAGCAGCCGCCAGAAATATTGCTTGCCAACTAGCGCAAGGGGAGTTTTTAGCCTTTCTAGATGCCGATGACTATTTCCTACCATCCAAGCTAGAGAAACAACTAGCTTGCTTTGACGCTGACCCCACCTTAGATATGGTGCAAACAGGTTGGCTGATGGTCGATGAAACAGGGAAAGATATTTTTGAAATTAAGCCTTGGCAGCAAGCGTCTAAATTAGATTTAGAAAGCTTTATTATATTTAAATGTGTGCGTCCTAGTGCGATGATGCTGCGCCGAAAGTGCTGGGAAGATTTGGGCGGTTTCGACGATCACTTTCCGCTAGCAGAAGATTTAGATTTTGCCTTGCGTTTGACTTTAAAGGGGTACAAAGCAGTTTGGTTAGAAGAGATTCTTACCTGTTATCGCCAGCATAAGTCTAATATCATGTCAAGCGGTTTGCCGCTAATGAAGAATACAGAAATTTTGATGAAAGAATTCTTTAATCGACCTGATTTGCCTGAGTCAATCCGCCAGTTAAAAAACCAGGAACGCTATCTATGCTTCAAGTGGCTGGCCTGGCGTATGTACCGCGACGGTCATCTAGCAGAGATGGCCCAGTGTTTGGAAAAATCATTGCAATATACGCCTTTTTCGCCCACAAAAACAGTGGTGAGTTGGCTGGAAACTTTTAAGATAGCTTCTGAAGAATACGGTGAAAATTTTGATGCTTATTCGCTGAGTAAGTTAGTGGAATGGCAAGAGATAATTCTGATGGTGATGACTAATCCGCCCCAATCTCAACAGAGTTCTATTCCCACACCTTCAAAACCGCGTGAAGCGAAGCTATTCCGTAGGGAAACGCACATTCTACTCTACAACGCCGACGATCCGGGCGTGGGAGGATTAGCGCAGTACAACCATGCCATTCTCTGTCAGTTAGCCTTGTTGGGCTATCAAGTCACTTGCGTGCAAACCAAACATTCTAGCCCCTTGCTTGAGCGAGAACGAGAGTTAGGTATAGAGCACTTGTGGCTGGATTTTAGCAGCCATAGAGATTTAGCGCGGGTGTTAAGAAATACTGAGGATGCACAAGAGATTTTTTCTACTAATAAACCTGATCTGATTATTTTTAGCGATGGCTGGCCCTATTCCAATTTTGCAGTTAAACAGGTAGTTATTCAGATGGGAATACCATACATGATGGTAATCGGGTTAGTCATGCCAGATCACGCAAATTTTGCCTACGGGGATGTAGTGCCTTATCGAGAGGGAGTGCTGTATCAGTGCCTGCAAGCTAGAGCGGTGATTGTTGGCGCTTATGAACATTTGAATTTATTGCGCGATGACTTTGATTTACCCAAAGATAAGGGGCAAGTGATTTACTTGGGGCGCTCTCCTGAATATTTTGCACCTCCTAATCCTTCGGCTCGCCAACGCCTGCGGCAAGAGTTAGAAATTCCTGAAGATGCGATTGTCTGTTTCACATCTGCTCGATTGGCACCCGTTAAGGGGCATCGGTATCAGATCGAAGCAATCAAGCAGTTGAAACAATCTCCCGTGTGGTCTAAACTGTATTTTGTATGGGCCGGGAATGGTGAGGGAAGCTATTGCGATGTAGAAAGAGAATTGAGGGAAGCTGTTAGAGAGTTAGGAGTGAGCGATCGCGTGAAGTTGATCGGACAGCGCTGGGATATCCTAGATTGGCTGGATGCTAGCGACATATTCATTTTGACATCTCTCGGCGATGCAGCACCTTCTTTTGCAGTCATGGAAGCGATGGCTAAAGGATTGCCCGTAGTTGCTTCGGCAGCGGGCGGGATTCCAGAAGGACTCGGCGATACTGGGAAGTTGTTGCCCGATCCGAATACCGATCCGGAGGGAACAGCGAGGGAATTGGCGGAAACTGTAGAAGCTTGGGCGATGAATCCACAATTGCGGCATCAAATCGGTCAAGCTTGCAAGCAGCGGGCCGAGAAACTGTTTAAAGAGGAACGGATGTTGGCAGAGTCGATTGAGGCGATCGAAAAAGCTTTACTTTCCGATTGCGAAAGAAATCAATTTGTTACTCAACCACAGGTGCAGGGGTGGATGGCTAAGGTAGAAAGCCGGGTGCGCTACAACTTTTTAGTGTGGAAAGCGTGGCACGCTTACTGTCAAGAAGATCTAATCGGGATGCAAAATAGCCTTCAAGAATCTTTGCAGTGTACGCCTTTTTTGAGTACAGAAACGATGTTAAACTGGATAGAATGTTTTGGCAATTTTTCATCTGCAAAAGGGCATCATTTAGATACATATTCTCTGACTAACTCAGCAGAATGGCAACAATTGGTACAGGGGTTACAGGGCATTGAATCTGTATTTTTTCTCCCCTAAAACACCCGAGGAACATTTTAAATTTAGGTTGCTGTCAGCAGTATAGCCACAAATATCAGTAAAATTGTATTTTACAGGCCCAACAACGATCAAAAATCTGTGTATCGGCGTCTAAATCTGTGTTGTGTTCCCAAACCATTCGTTATCACCGAGCAAACTCATGTCAATAGCAAATCCGACACCGCGAGTAAGTGTAATTATTCCAGCATATAATGGAGCTCGCTACATCGCGCAAGCGGTAGAAAGCGTCATCAGCCAAACCTATAAAAACTGGGAAATTATCGTCGTAGACGACGGCTCAACCGACGACACCCGCCAAGCATTGCAGCCTTATGTTGAAAAAATTCGCTATGTTTATCAGGAAAACCAAGGAGTAGCTGCCGCCCGCAACCGAGGAATTCAGGAATCCCGAGGTGAATTAATTGCTTTTTTAGATCAAGATGACTTTTTCTTGTCCGATAAGTTAGCTGGACAAGTTGCGTTATTTGACGCTCAGCCATCACTAGGCATTGTTAATAGTGGCTGGCGAATTGTTAAAGAGCAAGGCGAAAGTATTTGCGATATAAAACCCTGGGAATACTTTCCTCAGCTCGACTTAAAAACCTGGATTGTTTATATGCCCCTACTTCCCAGCGCCATGATGTTTTCGCGGGCGTGGCTGGAACGAGTCGGTGGCTTTGATTCTCAGTATGATTCAGTAGATGATGCCGACTTAATTGTGCGTTTATCACTATCTGGGTGCGAAGCTGTTTGGTTGCCTCAAGTGACAGTATGCTACCGCCAGCACGGGCAAAATGTGTCCATCCAGAGAGCGATAAAACAGGCAAACCTTTGTATTAAATTAAAGCAAAATTTCTTCAGTAGAGCCGACTTACCAGAGGACATCCGCCAATTAGAAAAGCTTGCTTTTTATGAGGCTCTGACATGGATGGCGTGGCAACTCTACTACAGTGGCTATCCGGCAGAAATGACTGACTATTTGCAAAAATCTTTGGATTATACCCCGTACTCCCTGACAGCAACTATAGCAGATTGGGTAAAGCGCATCACCGGAATTGCTAAGACCTACGGCTGCCAAATCGAGGCTATTGCTATGGGAAAATTACCAGAATGGAAACAGTTAATAGCTAGTATCATCACTCCCAAAAAAGTACGCGTCAGTGTCATTATCCCGACTTATAACTGCGAGCGCTACATTCTCAAAGCCGTAGAGAGCGTTCTCAGTCAGAGTTATGAAAACTGGGAAATTATCGTCGTAGATGACGGTTCAACAGACAATACCAGCCAAGTTTTAGCACCTTACCTCGATTTAATTCAATACATCTATCAAGATAACCAAGGATCAGCAATTGCTCGAAATAATGCTTGCAAATTAGCCAAAGGGGAATTTTTAGCTTTTTTAGATGCTGACGACTTCTTCTTAGCAGAAAAACTAGAAAAACAAGTAGCTTGCTTTGACGCTGACCCCACATTAGATTTGGTGCAAACAGGTTGGCTGATCGTTGGCAAAAACGACGAAGGCATCTATGGAGTAAAGCCTTGGGAAGAATCACCAAAATTAGATTTAGAAACTTTTGTTTTGTACAAATCAGCGCGTCCCAGCGCCATGATGCTGCGGCGAGAGTGGTGGGAACGCTTGGGGGGTTTCGATCATCGCTTGCCGCCAACCGAAGATTTAGATTTTGTTCTACGTTTAGCTTTAAAAGGCTGCAAGTCAGTTTGGTTAAAAGAGATATTAACCTGCTATCGCCAGCACGACAGTAATCTCATGTCCAGCGGCTCCAAACTAATGAAAAATATGGAAATTGTGATGGAGCAATTTTTCGCGCGGCTAGACTTACCTCAGTACATCCGCGACTTGAAACGCGAGGAACGTTACAGGTCTTTAGTATGGCTAGCGTGGCGGATGTACCGTGATGGATATTTGGCAGAGATGGTCGAGTGTTTGGAGAAATCTCTTCATTACACTCCTTTTACAGGTACGGAAACAGTATTTAGATGGTTAGAAACTTTTAGGGGTGTTTCGCAAGAATACGGGTTCGACTTTGATACTTATGCCTTAACCAATTTAAAAGAATGGCAAGATATCGTAGTGGTTGCTGCTAACAATACTCCTCAGTTTCAACCTGCACATATTTCGATTTCCCAACCGCAAAAAGCCCGCCTACTACTGTACGCGGAAGACCACGGAGTGGGAGGTTTAGCTCAGTTCAACCACTCGCTGATGTGTAAATTAGTAGCCGAAGGCTACCAAGTTATTAGCGTTCAAACTAAAGCTTCTCACCCTTTAATTGCCGAACAAAAACAGTTAGGTATAGAACATATTTGGCTGGATTTTGACACAATAAAAGAGTTTTTGCGAGGTACTTACAATTTAGGCGATGCTGAAAAAATTTACGCGCAGGCTCAACCGGATTTAATTATATTTAGCGACGGCTCGCCGATAGCCAATTTTGCGGCCAAACAAGTTGCTATTAAGCAGAATATACCGTACATAGTTACTCTCGGTTATATCGATCGCAATTATGAAACTTTCGATCGGGGCGATCAAATTCCCTATTTGGAGGCTGTCTCCTATCAGTACGGTTTAGCCAAAGCAGTAGTAGCAGTGTCCCAGGAAAATTTAAACTTGTTCAAAAGAATTTTTAAAGTGCCTCTAAAACGAGGCAAACTTATTTATTATGGGAGACCTAACAGTTATTTTGAACCGCCGAATCTTTCAACACGCCAACGCCTGCGTCAAGAACAAGGAATCCCTGAAAATGCTGTCGTTTGTTTTACAGCGGCGAGATTGACTCCACTTAAAGGATATCAGTATCAATTGCAGGCGATCGCCCAATTGAAAAATCGTCCAATTTGGTCCAAAATTTACTTTGTTTGGGCCGGGCCTGGGTCTACTACTCACGACAATCTGGAACCTGAATTAAGAGCAACTGTGAGCAAATTGGGAGTAGAAGAACAGGTTAAATTCTTAGGACAGCGCTGGGATATTGCTGATTGGCTCGACGCCAGCGACATCTTTATTTTATCTTCCCAAGCAGAAGGAATGCCGCTAGCAATTATGGAAGCAATGGCAAAAGGATTGCCTGTAATTGCCACAGCAGTCAGCGGGATTCCTGAAGAATTGGGAGATACAGGAAAGTTGCTCCCCGATCCTACAATCGACCCAGAAGGAACAGTAAAAGAGTTAGTAGAAACGCTGGAAATATGGGCCGAAAATCCCGAATCGCGTAGACTTGCAGGACAAGCGTGCAAAGCGCGAGCCCAAGAACTATTCAAAGAAGAACGGATGCTTCGGGAATATGGAGAAATAATTGAACAGGCATTGGTAAGTGACGATGAGAACGACAGTTTCTCTATTAGTCCGAAACTCAAAAAGCAGCTACAGCAAGTGGATAGCCTGCTGAAACACTATTATTTAGTGTGGAAAGCTTGGGAGGCTTACGATCGGGGAGATATGTCCGAGATGGTGAACAATTTGCAATCTGCTTGGGCCTGCACACCTTATTTGACCACAGAAACTATCTTTCATTGGGTGCAAAATTTTAGTGTTTTTGCTGCGGAAAAAGGAGTTAATTTCGATATCAACGAGCTGATCAACTCCCCATCGTGGCAACAAGTGATAGAATCAATACAGGGTTTTGAAGTGTTTTCATCGGTTCGTTAAAACTGAGCTCTTGCAGCATTCTTAGGAACGGGCTCTCCGGCCCCTTCCACAAAACATCAACCAAAGAAAAGATATGCAATTTACATTCAAGTTCCCACGTATTAATAAACTGCTGCCAATTTGTTTAGCTATTGTCACTGTTCTGTTAATAGCCTATTTGGGACAGCCAAGAGCGATCGCCCAACTGCGATCGAACGTTACAGTAGATTTTGGACAGCCAGCCACCGGTACAATTTCCATGAGCGGCATCCTGCACGGAATCGATACCGCAAAACCCCCGGATAGTTCTATCAAACCCTTGCAGCCCAAACTTTGGCGGGCGGGGAGACTCGATATCTACGATCGCATAATCGCCAGCGGAGCCGAGTTTCAGTTAGTAGTTAGCGACTTGTGGGGCTACGGTAGCAATCCCAATGGCTGGCCCTATCAAAACTACCCCGCCTGGGAAGCATTCGTGCGGCAATTAGCTCAGCAAAATAAAGGCAAAAAAATTATTTGGGATGTATGGAATGAGCCAGATTGGAAAGATCCATTTTGGAACGGAAGCAGAGAACAATTCTTTGAAACTTACAAAAGAGCTTACAAAATCTTGCGGGAAGAATTGGGGCCGTCAGCAATGATTGGCGGGCCGAGCCTCGGCCGCTACAGCAAAGAATATCTCGCCGCTTTTTTGGATTACTGCAAGGCTAACAAACTTGAAGTTAATTTCCTCTCATGGCACGAACTTAACGACACGATGATTTTATTTGTTGACGATCACGTAATTGAGGCTAAACGCAATTTTCAGCAAAGTCCCTCTTACAAGGAACTGAAATTGCAAAAAATTTACGTCAACGAAATTGTCGGGAACTTAGCGCAGTACCAGCCGGGGGAAATCTTAGGTTATTTGTATAACTTAGAGTATGCAAAAGCTGACGGTGCTTGCAGAGCTTGTTGGGATACTAAAGGGCCAAATAAAGTTAGCAATTGCTTCAATAATACGCTGAGTGGGATGGTCACGCCTAATACTTTTGAGCCAAGAGCAGCTTGGTGGGCTTACAAAGCTTATGCTGACGGAGTTAATTCGCGGGTGCGGAGTTGGTCAAATAACAATCGCCTTGTCGCTTTAGCCAGCAAGTCAAATCCTGAAGGTAAAGCACAGGTACTTTTAGGTTATTTCGACCCCAATTTTTCCTCAGCAACAACGGTAACATTAACCCTCGGCAATTTGGAGCAGCTAGGTATTCAAAGGGGTCAGAAAATAACTCTAAAGTTAGAAAAGATTCCCAACAATCAAGAAGGATCCGTGCCAAAGCTTGTCACCGTTAAAGAAGAAAGTTTTTCCGTGGGTAGCGGCAGCTTGGCTTATGTTATCCCTAATTTCAACGTCCACGAAGGCTACTTATTGACGGTTAGCAAGTGAGCTAGCTATCCTATTAGATTGTGAACAACTTGTAGAGACACTCCAAAAGCCCATTGGTGTCTACTTAACGTTAAACCGATAGTCCGACAGGGGTTGAAACCCCTGCCTCAAAGCTGAAGTCCTCTAAAAGAGGACTAATGAATTATTCAGTCCTCTTTTAGAGGACTTTGGCTATAAGCCCCGTGGAATTCATTCCCTGGCGGACTGGCGGGTAGGCGCGAGGACTAGCGGACGAAAAGCTTAATTTGACACGCATTGGGCACGGCGCCGTGTCCTTACAAATATATAGACAAATTGTGGGACAGGGCACTACCGCGTCCTTACAAATATATAGATTTTAGCTGGGATTATTCAAAGATTTTTGCACCGATTCCAACCATTCTCGGACTGTTTGATTTTCGGATTGTGGGTCGTAGTAACACCCTAATTCATCGAGGATGAATGCTTCTAAATCGGCGGGGGCGATCGGCATTTCTAGCAGTTTGCTGATCTCTTGCGATGCAGCTTCAACACTTGGGCGCGGTTCGCTGCTGCGGTAGTTGTTCACTACATCGCTGGGAGTGTCAGCTTCTAACGGCCAGTCTTGGTGAAAGTAGGAACTGAAAAATTGGGTTAAATGAGGAAATTGATCGATCATTGGGGATAAGCTGTGAGAATAAAGTATCCGGGAGGTAATTTGGCGCGGCGCTGGAGGACGATTCTCAGGCGAGATGTTGAAGTTGCTTTGGAGGCGCGGCGACGCACAGTAATGCCAATTATTCTGTTGGCATTGTAGTCGATCGTATAACGATTGCCTCGACTTTTCACCCAAGAGTCGATCGCACTTTGATTTCTGTTCATTGCTTCTGCAATAGCCGCTTCGGCGACGGAACGATCAGTAAAAGAAGATGCGGCAGGAATTCTCGTTTCGCTTGCGAGTCGCTGTGCTAGTTGTGCTTCTGTTTTACCAACGTGTCTCTCTAAAGTGTGTCCTCCTGCTGATTCGTGAAAGTCTAATCCGCCGCCCGGTATGTTGGGTACAAAAGCTACGGTGGTTTGTGGTATGGTTGAGATTTTCGGTGCAACAACCGTGGCGTAAACACCAGGTATAGCCGATTGGAATAATATAATTATTGAGGCGATCGCACACAGGATACCTAAAAACTTTTTTAGGCGATCGAGTTGAGTTTTCATTGCTGTTGAATCTCTTCCTTATATTTAGTAGAGGTGTTGGCTTTGTTTGTCTATTTCCTAATCTACCATTCGTAATACCAATTTAATGTGAAGTTGCACATATCTCGATCCCCCTCGCATACCCCCTACTCCCCCTTAATAAGGGGGACGAAAGAGAAGAATCTTGTCCCCCCCTCCGGCGGGGGGCTAGGGGGAATCGGATTCTATGCAACCTCATAAAAAATTGGTATAAGTTAGAAATAGCGCGCCGCATTTAAATATACGGTGTGCAGTGCGCGACCTACGGTTAAGTAGAAATTGCCCGCAATATTTAAATACATGGTTCTCCGCGCGCACCCTAGGATTATTCATAAATAGACGCAAATAGAGGGGGCTGGGCACCCAGCATACGATTATTGAGAATAGTTTGTGATTTCTGTGGTTTACAAAGCTTCACTCACTATGAGAAAAAGTTAATAATTCTTTGACTAAATCACTGATTATTGATGATAAATTAATTGATCATCTTTAAAAAATTGAAAAAATGCAAGTAGTTATCCTAGCAGGTGGTCTCGGTACTCGTCTCAGAGAAGAAACAGAATTTCGTCCCAAACCCTTAGTTGAGGTGGGGGGGCATCCAATTATTTGGCACATCATGAAGATATATGCACACTACGGTTTCCAAGACTTTATTGTGTGCTTGGGCTATCGCGGCAACATGATTAAAGAATATTTCCTCAATTATGAAGCCATGAACAATGACTTTACTATCTGTCTGGGACGCCAAAATATCATCACTTATCACGAGGAACATCTCGAACAAGATTTTAAGGTGACACTGGCTGAAACTGGCGCGGAAAGCATGACGGGAGGGCGGGTAAAACGGATCGAAAAATATATCGATCGCGAGAATTTCATGGTGACATACGGGGATGGAGTTGCTGATGTCGATATTGACGCCTTGATGGATTTTCACAAGTCTCACGGGAAGCTGGCAACTGTCACTACATTTCGCCCGATTTCTCGCTTTGGAATTTTGGATGTAGACAGCGATAGCCGCGTAGTACAGTTTTCTGAGAAACCTCAAATAGATGGCTGGATCAGTGTTGGATATATGATATTTAACCGCCGGGTATTTGACTATTTGGGGGGAGATGATTGTATTTTAGAACAGGAGCCGATGCAGCGTTTGGCTGCAGACGGACAGTTGATGGCTTACCGTCATGACGGCTTTTTCTTTGCGATGGATACTTTTCGAGAGTACAAGTATTTAAACGAACTTTGGGATGAAGGGAAGGCTCCTTGGAAAGTGTGGCAATGAGTTAGTTTTGGCATTCTCAGTCAGCCTTTTATGAACAGGCAAGATGCCCGTTCCACAATAGATAGAATTTATTTCTTGTGGAACAGGCATCTTGCCTGTTCTTGATAAGGGTGCACAATGTGAGGAAATAAGTAGGGACACGGCACTGCCGCGTCCCTACCTCTGCTATAAAATAATTATAAAACATGGATTTTCAAGATATTCTAAACAGCACAGAAACTTACCTGCAAAAGTGCGTTTCACCCCACGCGGAAATTATCGACAGCGACTCGGAAGCGCTAAAAACAGCAATTGCTGGATTGGAAGCTCGATCGCTCTTAGCATTGCGAGTTCCCCAAAAATGGGGCGGTGCCGAAATTGCACCGGAGATTTTTTACCAATATCAGGAATTGACGGCTCGATATTCCGGCGCTTTGTCTTTCCTGCAAACTCAGCACCACAGCGCAACTGCGATGATTGCCAACAGCGACAATGAAATGCTAAAAAGCAGATACTTGCCCGCGATCGCCCAAAAAGAGTTACGCTTGGGTATTGGGTTTTCGCATTTAAGGCGATCGGGCAATCCGGCCGTCACCGCAACTCCCACAAAAGCGGGCTATTTACTGTCAGGAAAAGTTCCTTGGGTAACAGGTTTTGGCTTGTTTCAAAAGTTTATTGTAGCGGCGGTGCTTCCTGACAAACGCGCTGTTTTCGGTTTAGTGCCTTTTGCCAATATTGAACGCGAATATGGTAAAATAGTTTGTAGCGAAATCATGCAGTTAATTGCCATGAACTCGACTAATACTGTGACAGCAACTTTCGATAATTGGTTGCTGCATGAATCGGAAATAATTTCAGTTAAACCTGTCGGGTGGATTTCGGAAAACGACAGCAAAAATATACTGAATTTTGTTCCGGGTACTTTTGGCTGTATTCGAGCGGGATTGGATGTAATTGCAGCAGCGGCGGCTGCTAAGAATTCACCTTTTATAACGGCGGCTTGTCAAAAACTAGAGCAAAAGCTCGATCGGCTAAAAGAGAATTTCCCACAATCTCAACATAGCTCCAAAGCAGAACAATTAGCGCTGCGAGCTCAAGCCATTGATTTAGCGGTGCGTTGCGGGCACGCTGCGGTTGCAGTTTCTAGCGGCGCTGCTAACGGTGCGGTACACCCAGCCGGGAGAGTTTATCGAGAAGCTTTGGTGTATACTGTTTCCGGGCAAACAAAGGATGTGATGGAAGCAACGCTCCATCGACTAATCCAATTTTAGATTTTAGATTTTAGATTTTAGATTGAGATCGCAAACGGTCAAAAAATCAACCAGGTTTAATAAATAATCAATCTACTTTACCTAATGATATCAAATCCATTCGTATCCGAATTATCCATCCCTCTCTTCTCTAACTCTGCGCCCTCTGCGCCCTCTGCGGTTAAATACTTCAAAAACAATCGCCAACGATATGACAAACCAATTAAACTTAAATAATCTCAAAACGATCGCCTACAGCAAAATTGTAGACTTAACCCATTCAATTCACCCAAATATTCCCATTTGGCCAGGAGATCCAGCGACAGAAATTGCCACAGTATCTCAAATAGAAACAGACGGGTATTTCCTGCGAAAATTTTCGATGGGTGAACACAGTGGCACTCACATCAACGCACCCAACAGCTTTTATGCAGGAGGCGCCAGCATTGATAATTATTCCCCGCAGTCGCTCGTTGTGCCCGCAATTGCGATCAACATCCGAGAGCAAAGTCTTGCCAATCCCGACTACACTTTAACAATTGATGATATATTGACTTGGGAACGGCAGCACAAACTTATAGAACCGGCAAATCTAGTTTTATTGTATACTGGGTGGCAAGAAAAATGGGAGGACGAGAAAGCATTTTTCAACCGAGACGATCGCGGAATTTGCCACTTTCCGGGATTTGGCAAAGCAGCCACTCAATTTTTGCTAGAAGAACGCTCTATCGCGGGAGTTGGAACCGACACTCACGGAGTCGATACCGGGCGAGATGAAAGTTTTGCGGTTAACAAATTGGTATTGGAAAAGCAGCGAATAGTGCTGGAAAATCTAGCAAATCTAGACTTGTTACCTGCGGCTGAAATGACTTTAGTTATCGGAATATTGCGCCTTTTGGGAGGTTCCGGTTCACCCGTGTCGGTGTTAGCTTTTGTTGCTTGAGGCGGTAAAACTTAGATATTGCATTATGCTCCAGAACGGGCAAGATGCCCGTTCCACAAAGAGTCAATTTTTTTTGTGGAACAGGCCGAAAAGCCTGTTCCTAAACGGAAAGCCGGATGCCCTTTCCACAAAGAGTGAATTTTCTTGTGGAACGGGCATCTTGCCCCTTCATAAATAGGTAATTGAGAATGGTGCAATATCTCAGGTAAAATTAGATTGAGAGAAGTCGAGTAAAAACAATAAGATTAATGACAGAACTGCCCAAGGATCTCAACGAGGCGATCGCCCAATCCCGCATTGCAACCGCCGCTGCCCTCTCGGACGGCAAAACTCTACTGCAAGTCGAATTAGTATTTCCAGAAATCGCCCTGCAAGCACAGTCTATCACCCTACAATTCCTCCCAGAATTTGAGGAAATCTACCCCGGAGTAAAAGTATTTTTTCCCGACACCGGTGCGGCAGCCCTCGCGCGCCGTGACTGGGGAGAAACACCGTTTAAAGTCACTGATTTAGGCAGCAGTCGCACTCCTGTTGAAGATAAAATAGCGCCGGAAGATCAACTTTTCATTTTGATCAATCCAGCAGCCGTAGAAGTTGCCCAAGTCGAAAAACTTTACATAGCTGCGGCCGGTCGCCCAGTAATTCTACTCAACCCGCGCCTCGAAGATGTTGCCACCATAGGTATAGGCTATGCGGGCCGCCAATTGCGCGATCGATTCCTCAGCAAAATCGAATCCTGCTACTATATCAGACCCCTAGACACTGCTGCTTTATTCCGCTGCTACCCCCAATCCTGGCAAGTGTGGTTGGAAACAAACGACGAATACAAACTAATTTCTGAAACCGCCCAAAAACCTGTCGGAGACGATTTAGAGCGGATTTTAGCCGCTTCTCTCCCAAGCGCCGATCCTGACTCCACCGCACCTGCAAAACCTCTAAAAAAGAAAGGTTTTTTGGCAGAACTCCAGACATTCCTCAAAGCTTTGACTCAGTAACAATAGTTAAGGCTCGATCGTATTTTAGGGGGTATCAGCTAGGATTATTTTCGACTTAATCGGTCGGCTAATCGCTGATGCACCCTACACCCTAGCGCGTGAAATAACTCAAAGCTTTGCCTCAGTAACAGCAGTTGCAGAAGCACAATTAACAGCTTGCCTGTGTTTCTACCAGTAGCTACGCAAACAGAGACTGGCGAGCTTTACAGAATCTTTATACAAAGCAGTATAATGGGTGACACCCCTCCACCGTAAAAGAGGGGAGGCAAATAGCAGCAAAATCAGATGCTATAAGCTAGAGATGGGGCTTTTGAGTCAGGGAAGCGGATAAACACAATGGAGCATCGGCGCATTGTTATCGGGGACGTACACGGGCATTACGACGGCTTAATGACCCTGCTAGAGGCACTTGCCCCCAGCTCGAACGATCGCGTCTATTTTTTGGGAGACTTAATCGATCGTGGCCCCAAAAGCGCTCAGGTATTAGATTTTGTGCAGCAAAGCCCCTACCAAACTCTGTTGGGCAACCACGAACAACTGATGCTGGAGGCTTTGTCGGGGACGCCTATGGATATGCGAGCGTGGCAATCTTGGCTATACAGTGGTGGCGATGCGACAGTAGCGAGCTACAGAGATACAGGGATGATGCCGTATAAACACTTAGAGTGGCTGCGATCGCTCCCCACGCACCTGGACTTAGGGGACATCTGGCTGGTTCACGCCGGCGTTGACCCCCATCTGTCGATCGATGAACAGTCGATCGAACAACTGTGTTGGATTCGCAGGGAATTTCACACCATGTCGAAACCCTATTTTCCCAATAAATTAATTATTACCGGTCACACGATCACCTTTACCTTTCATGGGGTCAGACCGGGCGAATTAGTCAGGGGCGAAGGGTGGTTGGATATTGACACGGGTGCTTATCATCCCAAAAGCGGCTGGCTGACAGGATTTGACCTCAGCTACCGCAGAGTTTATCAAGTAAATGTATTTAACAATCAAGTCCGAATTTTGCCGTTTGACGAAGTTGTCAGGCAATTGAAGCCGCAGCCGATTGCACCCCCCCAAGCTGCGATCGATTCTATTGTTCAACAGCAGTGTTAAATCAATTTGTAGTTTTAGGGTATGTCAGTTTAAGTCGGATCTATCTTATATCTTGCACCATTGTCAATAATTCTTTTATGAACAGGCTTTCCGGCCTGTTCCACAAGAAAATTTATCTCTTGTGGAACGGGCCGGAGAGCCCGTTCTTGAGAATGGTGCAAGATGTGATATCTATTAAATCGCAATTAACTTGCTGCTGACTTACCCTAGTAACTGGATTTGTTTTTTAATCAACCGCGAAGACGCGAAGATCGCGAAGTAAGAAAAGAGAAGAGAAGAGAAGAGATTGCCTGACTGATTTACATTTCTACGAGCCCAAAAGCCTGCGGATTTCTAGCCTGTAATCCTCATTATTCAAACCTTCACCGCTAGCAAGATCCGGATCTATAGCCTGTGAAATAGCAGCAATGCGATCGCCAGTTGCCGGGTGAGTGCTCAAAATGCTAGGAGGAGAAGGCTTGTTGAGCAACTTTTTCATAAAATCAACCATCCCAGATTGAGCGTAGCCCGCTCGCCCCATAGTTTGCAATCCCAACTGATCGGCTTCATACTCAGCTTGGCGACTGTGGGGGCGCCGCAAGGCCAATTCCACCCCAATCTGAACCGCCTGAGAGCGATCGAGTCCAGTCGCCGAAGCTACACCTGAAGCTATGGCCATTTGACGCATTTGTTTAATCGCGTGGCGAGCATTAATGTGAGCGATTTCGTGGGCGATCACACTGGCCAATTCTGCCTCATTGTCCGCCGCCGTCATCAAACCTTTATTCACATAAACAAAACCGCCCATAGTTGCAAAAGCATTAATCGCGTCGTCGTCAATGACTTGAAAAGTATAAGGAATATTCGGGCGAGTGCTTTCTTGAGCGAGTCGTTGACCGATGCGGTTGATATATTCTGTAGTGTCCCGATCGCGGTCAATCTTAAACTCGCTGTTGGTTAACTGCTGATTAATTTGTCGGCCAATAGTCACCTCTTGGCGATCGGACATATTCGACAATTGAATAACTTGAATGCCTCGGAAAATCAGTTCAGGCAAAGAAAATGCTTGAGTCGGTTCCGGGGAAACCACCCAGATACCCGCAGCCACCATCAGGGACAGAAACAGATAAATCCCCCGGCCACAAGTACGCCGGCAAGTCAACCAAAAATTTTTTAACATGAGTGATACGTGCCAGAAGTTAGATAAAATTGTAGGAAAAACTCGAAAAGTCACTAAATAGGCAGACGCAATTTGAGGCTGCTTAGTTGCTATTCTAGCTTTTTGCCAATTTTTCACCCCCCCACCAGCTTCTGGGCGATCGGCCCGCAGCCCAACCAACCGCCGTCAACTGCCTTCTGGGTTAAGTGCCCCAGTCATGCGGATTTGGGGCGATCGTTGTGGTAATATCTTTTAGCTTCAGGACTTACGCATCAATAAAGTATGTCATTGCCAGCGGTAGCTCAGCAATAGCAGCATCTGTTTTTCATCGATGTCTGTGTAAGTCCTGAGCTTGTAAACATACTCCTGTCGCTATCAGTATAATAGGCGATTTATGAAAATTTTGGATTCTCAAGGCCGACTGTTCGGCAAACTCAGCATCCTAGACGTAGCTGCAGCTCTAATCGTACTGCTAGTTGCAGTCGGAATCTTCTTCTTTCCCGGCACTTCTGGCGGTTCCGTCGCCCAAGTCGGCACCAGTGTCAAACCTGTAGAAATTGATGCAATTGCGATCGGTCTCAAAGGAACAAACGTTCAAGATTTGTTCAAAGCTGGCGATAAAATCAATGTAGTGATCCGCAATCAACCCTCCGGTCAGATTACCATTAAATCTGTCAAAACTCTCACCAGAACCCTAGCAGTTCCTCAGCCCAACGGCACTCTGAAAGCTCTCCCCGATCCCAGAGAAGAAGAATCCTTCAGCAAAAATATGATGTTTACCTTAGAGGGAAAAGGTCAACTTACTGAAAATGGCCCGGTTTTAGGTAATACGAAAGTCAAAATTGGCACTACGCTAGAGCTTGAAGGCAACAAGTACATTTTCAACGCCAGCGTTATCGACGTGCGAGTAAAAGAGTAGTCAGTAGTCAGTAGTCAGTAGTCAGTAGTCAGTAGTCAGTAGTCAGTAGTCAGTAGTCAGTAGTCAGTAGTCATTGCTAATGGGAAGAGGGAATTCATATTCCTTCTTCCTTCTATCCTTTACATCCTTTACATCCGTTACATCCGTTACATCCGTTACATCCGTTACAAAATCCGTTGCCGAACTTCTTTACCCTTCCGAAAGCAATTTTAAGTATTGCTTAATTAAGCCAATCGTGACAGCGGGAATTTCTAACTGCGGAGTCAAACCTACGTTTTCCAGACGTTGAAAAACTTTGATTACTTCGGGGTTGAGATTTGCCAACCGCTGGCCGATATCGGGCCCGGTAAACTGCGATTTTTCTCCCCAAATAATCGCTGTCGGCGTTGTTAGCTGAGTGATGTACAGCGACAAATCAAAGCACAAATCTCCCCGCACAAAAGACAGGGCTGCGTATTCTGCATTTGGTTCCAAAGCAGATTCGAGGTAAGCATCAACAATTTCTTGGTAAACGCGACGCGAATCGGCAAATTGGCGTTGTTCTAGGAAGCTACGGATGCCGCCGTCTGTGGCGATTCCGGTACTGTAGAGCAAGCGATCTAAAATCGGCGTGTTGACTAGCTTAGCGAAGAAACTGCTGCCGTAATCTTGTCCGAAGTCCGACAAACCGCTGGGTATGGTCAAAATTAGGGATTTGAAGAGATCCGGCCGTGCGATCGCAGCTCGAATCGCGATCGCCCCTGTTAGCGAAGAAGCAATCACCTCTGTCGGACTACCGCAAGTTTTTTCGATAAATTCGATCAACGTTGTGATATAATCTTCAACCTGATAATTTCTTGCCGGATGTTCCGATCGCCCCCAACCGATTAAATCCGGTGCTAAAATTCGATATTCTGTCGCAAAAGCCGGATAAACTTTCGACCATTCGTAGGCACTCGACCCGCCGCCAAAACCGTGAAAAAATACTAAGTTGGGCTTATTTTCCGAAGTTGAGGTCGGCAACCCCATCCAAGGCATTTTTTCAGCAGTGTAGTAGACCATTCTGCCGAGAGAAGTAACTATCGAGCGCTGACCGAAGCCGAGGGGTACAAGCATAAACTAACCTTAATCGCTGTTATATTTTAGATTCTTTTCCGTCGCCCCGTCTTTATTTAAAAAACTTGCAAAGCTGGTGGCGTTTTTGTAAAGATTGAGTAATGATTTAAATCTATTTTAGTACAGGTGAAGCGTGAAACTACAGACAGCAAGTAAGTTTTGCGATTTGGGCAATTCGGCTGTGTAGTTATCCTTACCCTTGCAAACTACCGCCGATCGGAGATAATAGCAAAATGATGGGTAAGACCCCTCAACAAAATAGAGTCGGTTCGCCAACCCCGAAAGCAAGCGCTCGGAAAGGAGGACTATTAGAACTCGCTTTCAGGCAGGCGGCAGGTTTGCCGACGCTCGCCAATCACAAATCATTAATCACGATATTTTGCGGAGCAGTGGCTTTTGAGGTCGAAAGTCTTTGTTGGAGGGCGGGTGATGGGGTTTCGATTCCTAATTGCAGGTTTGGCAATCACGGGCCTCGCCGTTATCAATTCCAAAACAGAAGAAACAACTAATCTCAGGGAGGTCTACTAAAATGCAACTGCTCAGAAAAAGGGATCGCGAGGGTTTTATGGTTGATGCGAAAAGTCTTCAATCAGACGGGTTTGCAGAATTTGATACAGCCTATCGAAGCATGGATTTAAACAGCAAAAAGTCTTTTGTCGCCACTCCAGAACGCTCAGCCGCCGGGTCAGAGGTGCGATCGCGCGCCACGGTACCTGCGATCGTCCGGGTAGCTTTAGAAGACTTGAAATGCTTTGAAGTAGTAGAACACCAGTTTGCACATTGGGGGGTTACTTTTAGCAATGCCGTCGCCATCCAACCTTCAAACCCAGCATTTTTCACAGGTTCTGGGGCAACAGTGTTAATGGGAGCCCCCAAAAGCGGACTGATAGAAGTAACTTTTAAGTATCCAGTTCGCTGGGTGTCAGGACTTGTCACCAGTTCGCGACGAACTGTTTTATCTGCTTGTGATATTGACGGCAACCCAATTGTTCAGGATGAAATGCCGGCGCCCAATCTGATCGGGTCTAATTCTCCGATCGACCCTAGGGCTCCCCTGCGCGTAAAAGCTCCGAATATTCATCGAATTAGTTTTTACGCTTTTGATGGTCAGCTAATAGTCGATGACTTGACTTTTGGATTTTAAAGCCATGCCATAAGTAGCGTCCCAAGTCTGCAAACCTTCGAGAAGGGCATTGCGGACTAAAGCTTCTGGTTCCCGACTCAGCATCAGGCGAAAGCACTCGGCAGCGCGGGAACAGGCGATCCTCTGCGAGGGCTTCGCTAACGAACTTTTGACAGAGCTCACAGGGCCAAACCCACCCTGATTCACCAAATCGGTCATTTGCCGCACGGCAATCAAACGCTTCACGGGGTCAGCATCAGTCAAATCCGCCAAGATGCGATCGAGCGCCACTTCATCTTTGGCGGCCCCCAGACTCAACCCTTGCCGCAGCAACAGCCAGGGAATCGCGATCGTGCCCAAATTCTGCAAAATTAGGCTCAAAGCCATCCAGTGGCTCTCGGATTCCGCCCAAATCGCCAAACTCATGTAAGCGCCCAAGGTAGCAATACCACCGGTGCCGACGGCTAAAACGAATCGGCGGTTCGGGCCCTCCCAAAATTGTTCGCCTTTTGCTCGCAGCAATTGCCAGTCCCACGACTGCCCTCGGTAAACCAGCATCATCGCTGCTATCCCCAGGCCTGTGGAAAACAGTAACTGACTGTTCCACCACCCCCAAACTGCTGCCAGGGTGACAACTGCCAGCCAACCTTTCGATCGAGTCAAACTCTCTAGCAGCCACTTGAGAAACGCAGTAGAAACCACAGGCGATCGGGCCCACTCGCTCTTGCCATCTGCCCCCCAGCGCATTGTTTCGGCAGTCCGACCTGTGGCTGTTGGGGTTCCCGGCGGGCGATCGTCCGAACTAAATTTCCTCAAAGCTTGGCCATCCGTCATTTCTACAGACAGGTCGCTCAAGGGGAGATTACCGAGTTCCAAAGTGCGATCGGACACTTTCACAGGCGATCTATTCAGCTTGCTTGTAGTTTTTTTAACTTGATTCATACTGACTTTTTTGAAAAAAAACTTAAAGTTATCCAGGCGTTTTTAGCAGTGATTTAGATTCTCGGCAAACAAGAGTCTAAGACTCTATGATACCCGAAATTCAAACCCGTGGCCAGTACCGCAACTGCGCCGAATTCCGAGAAATCCTTACCAAAAATAGAGCTATTGAAGATAGTTGAGAAAAGCACCACAGGTTAACAGGGAATATTTCTGCATCACTCTTGAGACAGAATGCCGATCGGAGTTGGCATGATGGCAAAAACTCGAAATTTTTTAATTTCCGAAAATAGGGGAATTTTGAGTGATTCAATTCGTCCGCCAAGAAATGCAGGACGAAAATTTAGCCTTTTGCCCGCAGGCTGGGGATGTCGCTGCTACCCGGTGTCAGATGAGGCTGGGTTCAGCTTGACCGCTAGCGGGACGAACCGCCGCCTCTGGGCGGGCAGACAATCCAGACAGTATTGCTTGATAATTAATAGCAGAAGCATTCCTAAACTGCTAAGATTTTGGAATTAATGGGAGTTGAGTTAGTTAAACCGGGTTCTGCTAAAAAGGAGTCCCTGATGCTCATGGGCAGGGGTTAAATGGCGGGACCATCTCAAGTCGGGTAAATTAACCGTCATTCTTGTAGAGGCGCCTTTAGGCCCGATCGGCAACATCAGCCAGATATCGGCGCAAAACAGCCCCGACACCTGCATATTATGGTCGCTAAACCGGACTAGATAGCAGGAAAGCCATCATCCGCGTTCCAACCCGTAAAGCAGCAGGGCAAACAAGCAACCGCGCGATCAGGTTCGGCAAGTGCGGAGGCTGGAACAAACAGCGGCTTTTGACCAAACTCAGACAGAACTGCTGCCCCAAAGTGTGTCTGCGGAGGTTAGGCTAGTGAAGAGAGGAAAAGAATAGTTACGATCGAGACTTGATTAGTCTACCTTGTAATTTATTGCTCAGTTGTCAAGCCCAACAGTTTTGCATTCTCGCGATGAGCGAGACTCTTGGCACTTCCAACAAGTGGGGAACTCGACCGTCAAAGAGCTTGGGTTTGATGGTAAAGCCCTTAGTAATATGTAAACACCTTATCGATAACTCGCCGGAACAATCTTGCAAGAAAACCCATGTCTAGTATGCACAACCAATTCACGGTTCACTTCTGGGGCGTTAGAGGTAGCATAGCGTCTCCCGGAGCAGAAACAGTACGTTACGGGGGCAACACGCCCTGTGTAGAAATGCGAGTGGGTGACAGTCGCCTAATTTTCGATGGCGGTACTGGATTGCGGGTTTTGGGACAAACTCTCCTGTCCCAGATGCCCGTAAAAGCTCATATGTTTTTTACTCACTCTCACTGGGATCACATTCAAGGATTCCCATTTTTTGTCCCAGCTTTTATTCCTGGGAACTGCTTTCACATCTATGGGGCTATTGCTCCTAATAAGGCTACTATCCAGCAGCGCCTCCACGACCAGATGCTGCACCCCAATTTTCCGGTACCCCTGCAAATTATGGGGGCAGACCTGAAATTTAACGATATAGAAGTGGGCAAACCGCTGGAAATCGGAGAGATTAAGGTGGAAACTGCTTTGCTCAACCATCCGGGCGAAGCTATAGGCTACCGCGTAAACTGGCGGGGGTATTCGGCTGCTTACGTGACTGATACCGAACATTTTCCCGATCGTTTAGACGACAATGTGCTGTATTTAGCTCAGGATGCTGATGTGCTGATCTACGACGCTACTTATACCGATGAGGAGTATTATGCCCCGAAGAGCAGCAAGGTCGGCTGGGGACATTCGACTTGGCAGGAAGCGGTGAAGGTGGCAAAGGCTGCTAATGTCAAAAAGTTGGTGATTTTTCACCACGACCCGCTGCACAATGACGAGTTTTTAGACAGGGTGGGAGAAGAAGTGGCTCAAAGGTTCCCGAATAGTTTGATGGCGCGGGAAGGTTTGTCGTTACAATTGCTGCCTCCTGATAACGATTTGTCTGAAGCGTTGGTGCAAGCGCCTCAAGTGTCTGTCTGATGGATTTGAGATTGTCAGATGGTTCTGAAATCTAGATCTGTGAAATCTGACATTTAAGCGAGGGCTGACCGAAAGCATCCAGGATACAAGCCCCCGGATTCATTCCGAAAGCAGACTCAGGACCGGTGAAATAAAAAACCTGTATCCCATGAAACTTGCCCCCCGAATTTATCCGTGGGGTCAATGCTTCAATCGAAAATCTAAAATCTAAAATCTAAAATCGATTGACCTCAGTCAAAGACGGATACCGTGCCACGTACTCCTGTCGTGGAAAACCAAAAAGTTTAGACCCTAGTTCAACCTTCCAGATTTATCTGTGGAGTAAAATCTAAAATCTAACATCTAACATCTAACATCGACTGGCGATCGCAATCTGGCTAAGTATGTCAAAATTTTAAGCGTGTGGGTAACTTCTTCTTGTACCGCTGCTCTGACTCCAACTTCTGTTGCCTTGGGAAACTTTGATGGTTTGCACCTAGGGCATCGACAAGTCGTGCAGCCAATTTTAAATCGATCGCCAGGGCAAAATTCTGCGACGGTTTTTGCGTCGGGGCAAAACTTGCTCTCCAACGCTGGCAAAGATCAAAATTGGGAAACAGAACATCCGGCGACCTGCGAAAATGACTCAGCAGCACCGCCCGATCGAGCCGACAGCCGCCATAATTTCGATGGTTTGATAGGCCCTAGGGCAGAGGGCAACAGCCTCTCTGGGATCGATTCTGATAGGGTCGATCGGCTTTACGGCACTGTGGTGACATTCGATCCGCACCCGCAAGAATTTTTTACGGGTCAACCGAAAAAACTGCTGACACCTCTGGCAGAAAAGGTAGAATTGCTCGCAGCAATGGGCGTCGAGCAACTTGTGCTGCTGCCGTTCGATCGAGAATTGGCGGCTTTGACTGCTTCTGAGTTTGTCGAGGAAATTTTGGTGCGGCAACTAAAAGCGAGTCGAATTAGTGTGGGGGTTGATTTTCGGTTTGGACGGGGACGCGCTGGGACGGCTGTGGATTTGCAGTCGATCGCCTCTGGTTACGGTATTGATGTTGCTCTTGTACCGCTGCATAATTGCGGTGAGGGCGATCGGATCAGCAGTTCTGCAATCCGCGAAGGTCTGGCATCCGGCGACCTCACAAGAGCGAATCAGTTGTTGGGGCGACCTTACAGTTTAGTCGGAACTGTGGTTGGCGGACAGCGGCTGGGTAGGACGATCGGATTTCCTACTGCTAATATCGAACTGCCGCCGGAAAAATTTTTGCCACGTTTTGGCGTGTATGCAGTGCGAGTCTCGGTGAAGCAGGGAGGGGAAAAGATGAAAGAGGAAAGTTCTTCTGATCAGCGGGAAAATCCCAAATCTCTAATTCCCCGCACAGCATCAAATTTATCTTTTGTCAATGGGGTGATGAATGTTGGTTGCCGCCCGACAGTAGACGGCCTGCAACCCACTGTGGAAGTTCACCTGTTAGATTGGTCTGGGGATTTGTACGGTCAAACCTTGAGCGCGAGTTTGGTAGAGTTTTTGCGACCCGAACAAAAATTCGCTTCTCTGGATGCTCTCAAAACTCAAATTCAGGCAGATTGTGATATTGCTAGAAGCGTATTATAGCCTAGGGCATAGGGCATAGGGCATAGGGCATAGGGCATAGGGCATAGGGCATAGGGCATAGGGCATAGGGCATAGGGCATAGGACTCGTCCCCATACCTCACCACGCTTGAGAACCGCTATAGCTGCTAAAGTCTAATAATTATGTGATCTAGAACAGGCGATCGGTTTTAAAAATGGTGCAAGATGAGTCAGACTAAATTCTAGTTGTACAAATCCGAAGTCCGCAAGGCAAAGACTCAAGATTTTGGCATTTTGATGTTCGATAAAAAATTAGCAATTAGCAATTAGAAATCAGGGATATGAGACAACATATTGAGCGACTCAAACAAAATCTAGGCAAAACTATGGTCGGCAAAGCCGATGCTATTCGCTTGGTATTGGTAGCGGTGCTATCGGGCGGGCACGCGCTGCTGGAA
The DNA here is from genome assembly GCF_036700445.1 of Microcoleus sp. T3_B1. Classification (NCBI taxonomy): domain Bacteria; kingdom Bacillati; phylum Cyanobacteriota; class Cyanophyceae; order Oscillatoriales; family Microcoleaceae; genus Microcoleus; species Microcoleus sp. T3_B1. The sequence continues at coordinate 182,520 of NZ_JAUBOX010000002.1, read as the reverse complement.
GACGTGCCTGGTGTGGGAAAAACGCTGCTGGCGAAGTCTTTGGCGCGATCGATCGATGGGAAGTTTCAGCGGATTCAGTGCACTCCCGATTTGTTACCGACAGATATCACGGGTACTAATATTTGGAATCCGCGCAGCGGAGAGTTTGAGTTTTTGCCAGGGCCAGTTTTTGCTAATGTTTTGCTTGCTGATGAAATCAATCGGGCGACGCCACGAACTCAGTCAGCTTTGCTGGAAGTGATGGAAGAAAAGCAGGTGACAGTAGATGGAGTTTCTCGAAATGTTCCGACGCCGTTTTTTGTGATTGCGACTCAGAACCCGATAGAATATCAAGGCACTTTTCCGCTGCCGGAAGCCCAGATGGATCGGTTTACTTTGTCTTTGACTTTGGGCTATCCCGCTGCGTTGGAAGAGTTGCAAATGTTGGAACGGCTTTCTGATAGTTTTGCTGTTGAAGATTTGCAGCCTTGTATTTCTTTGGAAGAAGTGCAGGAATTGCGCCGTTTGTGCGCTGCTGTGAAGGTGGAAGGCTCTTTGAAACAGTATATTGTAGATTTGGTGCGATCGACGCGGGAGGATGAGGAGATTACTCTGGGGGTGAGTCCCCGGGGTGCGGTGGCTTTGCACCGGGCGTTGCAGGCTTTGGCGTTTATGGAGGGCCGGGATTATGGGACTCCTGATGATGTGAAATATTTGGCGCCGCACGTACTTTCTCACCGATTGATTCCGGCAGGCGGAAAGAGGGCTAAGACGATTGTTGACAAGTTGTTGCGATCAGTTCCTATTCCTTAAAAAGTTTGTAAGTAGGTTGCTTTAATTATAGGAACAGGCAAGATGCCTGTTCCACAAACAATTACAGCTTAATTAAAGGAACAGGCAAGATGCCTGTTCCACAAACAATTAATTTTCATGTGGAGTGGACAGGAGATCCAGCCATTGAAAGACTTATTAATCATGGTGCAAGATGTCATATCAAATCCTGTTAGCATCGGAATTGTAAAATCCAGTCAACAGTCAACAATCACGGACGCTGCAACCGGAATCGATATAATTCATCTGCGTTAATCTGTGTTTATCTGCCTCTATCTGCGGTTAAAAAAAGAAAATTTTTGAACAGCAGATGACAATGGATTGACGTTGATTCACGCAGAGGTCGAGAAGAGATATATGAATAATTCCGATGCTAATACCAATTTAAGGTGAAGTTGCACATATCTCGATCCCCCTAAATCCCCCTGATTGTTGGGGGACGAAAGAGAAGAATCTTGTCCCCCCCTTCTTAAGGGGGGTTAGGGGGGATCAGATTCTACGGGGCCTCATAAAAAATTGGTATAACAGATTTGATGTCAGTTAATCAATAGGTTTTGCACCCTTCTCAAGCACTCTCAAACAGCGCCACTAATTTTTTTGCCTCTAAATCAACATTGTGTTGTTGAGCAACTCTCTCGGCTCCTGTTTTCCCCATTTGTTCTAGCTTTTCTAGAGGTGCTTCCACTGCCGCACGCATCGCTAGGGCTAATGCTTCTGCGGAACCGGGAGGAACTAACCAACCGCAAACACCGGGTTCTACGAGCTCCGGGATGCCAGCAACATAAGTGCTAATTACGGGTCGATTGAGAGCGAGGGCTTCCATAATTACGACGGGCAAACCTTCAGCAAAACTCGGCAATACCATTGCCCGTGAAGCTAAAATCTCTTGCTGAACTCGATCGCCACTGGCCCAGCCGGTAATTTCTATATGGTTTTGCAGGCCGAGTTGCTGAATCTGCTTTTCAATATCCGATCGCAGCGGCCCGTCTCCTACGAGTACCAACTTAAACTCTAAGCCTTGAACTGCTAGCAAGTTAGCAGCTTCTAGCAATAACAAATGACCTTTTTGTTCGCTGAGACGGCCAATGCAAGCTAAGCGGGGTGCTGCGGGTATGGGGACGTAGGGTGCAGCTAAAAATGCAGCATCTACGCCGCAGTGTATGACGTGAATTTTTGACCAACAAGTGCGATCGCACCACCGAAAAAGCTGACTTTTACCGAAGGAACTAACTGCTGCTACAAAGGTCGATCGCTTAATTTTTTCGTTTAAGGAAAGAAGTGTCGCTTTATCAAATTCTTCAGGGCCGTGAACGGTGAAACTGTAAGTCGGGCCGCCAAGCACGCGGCACAGCATTGCGACTGTTGTGGAATTTGTCCCGAAGTGAGCGTGAACGTGTGCTGTACCCGATTCTGCAAACCAATTTAAAAGAATGCAAGCTTCTGCTAAATAAGCTAGATGCAGCAAAATCCCCCGTTCCGAGTGCCAGCCAACTTTGAACATTAACCTCACAGCTTCGATGAATCGAATGGGCCTAGTTGCGGCAACGCGCAGCAAAGCCCACGCTAACCCCTGTACACCAACTCCTAAGATTACTTTAGTCAATTCTTGCTCTAGTTTGTCGGCCTCATCAACGAGTTCTGACTCGCACGATCGGATCGAAAAACGTGCGACTTTCAGGCCGCAATTTTCAACGGCTATAACTTCTCTGCGGACAAAGCTGTGGCTGACTTTGGGATATAGGTTGACTAGATAAGCGATGTTCATGAACGGGGAGAAACTTTTATAGTAAAACTTAGATTAGTTTAGCCTTTAATCGATCGAAGTCAAGACAGGATTTTGGGTGGGGTTATTTATTCTGTTATGTTTTGATGGATTGGTTCGCGATTTAAGATAAGGGCATCAATGGTTTTATAAACACTGAAAGGCATAGCGACTTCCCAAGCAAAAAAATCTGTTTTTTGTCAGGGATTGTCTCAGCTTAATTATAGGGGGCTAAATTCTAGCCACCTACTTTGTCAGGTGGCTAGAAAAAAATGCAAGATTACGAATTGGCTAAGCAAAGTTGTTGCCGAAGTTCTGGGGGAATCGCTTCAAAATGCTCTAACAGAAAATTCATCAAGGCGAGGTGACGCAAGTCGTGCAGTTGGGGATGGCGGTGCTTGCGTCCCCTGGTAAACCAGCGACGCACAGTAGAAAGCGATCGACAGCAAATGAGAGCTAGAGCTTCTTGCGGGACATCCCATTTTGCGTAGAATTGCTGCGGAGTCATCGCCAGTTGACAGTCAGCGTAAAGCTGAATGATTCGTTTTTCCCGATCGGTAATCGGGCGAGGCGTCAAAGAATGGTGTATCATAGAGGTGATTTTTTAATTTTGAATCGGCCAGTGCCCAATTTGCGGCGCTGGCTTTTGTTTTTGGGGGCTTTGTTTTTTGGCGCGATCGCACTTGACAATCGCCTAGCTAAGCCTTACTCTAACAATATACAACTTAGAATAGTAAAATGTCAACAACTTAATCTGTGTTTTTAGATTCTGCCCTAAAGCTGAAACCAGCTACTTCGGCGACTAAATTCAGATGTTTTAGCGTGGAACGAGCTGGTGACTGTCCGTTCTCCCATTTACTTACAGTCCTCTGGTCAACCCCCAACCGTTCTGCAAATTCTGCTTGTGTCAACCCCATATGGAGACGCAATGCGTTGATGAGTTCGCCATTCCACTGCACCCGATCGCCCGCCTGCTGAACCTGAATTTTCTGGATTAACTTGCGAAATGTTACCCGTTGTGCGTCGAAATCGACTGTTTCCACCCGATATCCTGCCTCCATCCAAGCGGTAGCTTGCAGAGCGCCCTTTTTGCGGTTGCTCCACCAAGCTTGTTGAGTGCGTGCGGAAGGGGGGAGTGCGTCGTTTAGCAATGCCTCTATTTCGGCGAAGTTGAGGGTTACTTCGTCGAGATGGCGATTTTCGCGCAGATAATCTAAGAGCGACTGGTACTTGCTGCCCTCCTTCATGCGGTGTTTTGTGAGGTTTTCAGATATAGAATGCCACAAATCGGGTGAAGGGCAAAATAGCAGCGCGCGATCGCTTTTTTATTTAGGCGCTCGCTTGCGACAGAGGAATCGGAGCAAAAAGAGCGGGTTGGCGATCGTTTCGCGGAATGAGAGCAATTTGGACATCATAGCCTAACTCATTGGCATATTCCGCCAGAGTTTTCAACTCTATGCGATCGCGCGTTCCCTCAATTTGAGATATCCTTCCAGGGCTTTTTTGCACTTCGCGAGCCATTTCTCTAACTGTCAATCCGCGAGAGTTGCGAATTTTTTGCAGCAATTCTCCCAAACTATCTAAAATGAGAAAATATTCTAATTTTTGTTGTAATTCCTCTGCCGTAGTAGGTTTGAGAGTTTCAGGAGGATTGACATCTACCATTGCTTCTGGTTCGGCTAGGAGTGCCGCCAATAAATCGCTTGCTTTGCCATCAATTTTTGTCATATTTTTTACCTCGGTTAGTTTATACTAACACTTGTATGCCATTCCGCGCTGCTTGGATAACTTCGGCTGTCCAATTTAGGAATGCAGCACTAGCAGCATCTTCTGTTTTGCACTCAGCGCGACAGAGAGCAAATTCTGTGTGAGAAATTTGGAAAAAATAAACTCGTGCGCCACCTTCTTCTGCCCGATATTTGAGTTCGTAAATCGGCCCTCCTAAATGCTTTTTGTATCTGCAATTCATACCGTTGGCTTGTAAATCCGAAATCATTTCGATGGCTTTTTTCAAGCAGCTATGCTTGCTGAGTTTCGCCAACTCCAGCAAGTCTGTCAGAATTTGGGGTCGTATTCCTGGTGGATCGTTGGGATGGATGGTGTTATAAGTTTTATAGGACATTGGTTTAGTCTAAGCTAAACGCTTTGTTTAGTCAAGGCTAAACAAATGTGTCGTGAAAATGCAAGATTACGAATTGGGCAAGCAAAGTTGTTGCCGAAGTTCCGGGGGAATAGCTTCATCATGCTCTCAGAGAAAATTCATTAAAGCCAAGTGACGCAAGTCTTGCGGTTGGGGATGGCGGTGGTTGCTTCCTCTGGTAAACCAGCGACGGACGGTAGAGACCGATCGACAGCAAATTAGGGAGATCCTGCGAGATCCTTTGGTGCTGAGTTCCCCAAATCGCACATTCTTCCTAAGCTGACGCGATCGCCCTTGACCGAATGGAGGATTGGGAAAGGGCGATCGCGCGTCTGAAAAAGTACGGGAAGTAATTAGCTCGATCGATTAAAGTCCCCTTGCGGGGAAGAGGTGAAAACTGAAACAACTGTTCAATCACCATACTAGAGGCGTGTTTCCATCCTCTTGCGGGGTAAGTTGAAAGACTTGTTGAAGTCTTTGGAAAATTTTCACTCTCCAGTCTTCTAAAGAATAGCTGTCATTTTGATAAAAGTCAAGCCCTTCTCAGCGAAAAAAGAGCCGGATGATTATAATCTCCCGAACTCTTTTTTCTTCTCGATACTATTGAGTATTGCTTACTCGAACTGAGCAAGAACGATTTCCTGGTCAGGGAAATTAGCGACTAATTTTAGACTCCCACCAAGAGCATGGATGTAGCGAGAGAGGGCAGAGAGTTGAATATCCTCTGCGTTATCCAAGTCAGAAAAAGCAGACTCAAAAGTGCTAAGTTCTTTTTCCAGATCCTCATCTGTATAACCCAACGACTTTAGCTGTTCCAAAAAGGTAAGATGAAGTAAGGCGAGTTGAACTCGCGTTTCATTTTTTGCTCTTCGCTCTGGCGTCATCCGCTCTCGTAATACACTAAAAGGCTTTGTTCTCATGTCTTATATCAACGTGTGTCCACTTTGGTGTTCTGATGGTGGTGAAGAGTTGGCAATTTACAGCCATGCTTTATTCTCGTATCAACGCTTCTTATACCCCAAAATCATCAGACCTTCAGCAACGCTCAATATTCTTATTCACAGTATTTGACTTTTCTAAGACTGCCATCTTCCTTAAGGTCTAAAACCTCAACTTTCACCACTTGATTTTCAGAAAGAGATTGTGCTTTTTTCGGTTCTTTTTCAGTTAGCCTGATAGTTCCCAGAATTTCATATGTCACCTTGTTTCCTTTTACAGCAGTAACTTTGGCTTCGACAATTTGACCCATTGCAAACTCATGACTGCCGATCGCCTTAGCAATTTCAACTTGCCTCGCTGACTCTACAACTGGAGTCACAACTTCTCCAATCGGCCCTGCTTCTTTGTAGTAACGCATCAAACGAGATGCCCAACCTAAAATTTGCAGCAAAGTGCTAGCATCCCCTTGAAATCCTTTGAGACAATCGCTACAAGCTTTATCGATGCTGCGGTAATAATCTGTGGTTTTGCCACTGTGTCCGATTTGTCTGCCATTACCGACTAGGGTTTTAAGATACTTGAAAAACCTGGAATTGGCATCAGCTCGATCTTGATTAACTGCATTGCGGAGATAGGCGATCGCCTTTCCCAATTCATTTACATCGGTTTGTTCTTTAACTAAAGTTTGAGCGATTGCGTGGGCAATTCCCCACTGGTTTTCGGTCAAAGATTCTGTCACTAATTCAGTATTCGACATCTTTAATACATTCCTGTTGGAGGTTCGCGATCGGTCGGATATTTCAACACTTTAGCTAGTTGTTGCAGTTGAGTTGCTTGCACTAAACTAGAATGAGCAGCTTGAATATTTTTTTGCATAAATTGTTGCAATTTTGTGCCAGTCATGCTGTCAGATTCTGGAGGATTGTAGGAGGAATAGCGATCGCGCAAATCTCCCTTGTTCTGCAACACCCTCGCCGCTGTCACCTCCACAGTCATTGTTCCCATGCCGATCGGCTTCCCGCCGCCTACCTTGAGGGCGATCGGATACTTTGGATCTTGCCCCAACACAATCAAAAGCGTTCCTAACTCTGCTGCTGTTAAGTTTTTGAATTGTATCTGTGTTTGGAAAGTATACTCTTTAGCCGCTTGCTGAACGGTAATTCCTTGATTTTGACCTTTGTCGATCGCCCGAATTGTGTGATAGTAAAACTTGCGCCCTGCTACGTTGCCTCTTGCGTCAAAATATGCTCGTCTTTGATCGGGACGGGGACGATATAAAGATGGCATAAATCCCGTAGCAAAGCCTGTATTTTCGCATTTAGCATCGCTGAATTCAATTAGCCCTTGCCAATCTAAGGCACCGAATACTTGACTTGCCGGACAGAGTTCTTGTTTATTTTTACATGGCAAGCGTTCTTGCGGAATTTTATCTCTGTATCTTGATGTAATTACTGCTAAAGTGCTGTTAGTAATGGCTTCGTATGCTGACCGGATGCAGCCTTTGAGAGAACTACCTTGAATTGATAACTTTTGGTCAATATTTTGAACCATTGTTTTGATTAAAGGGACGCGACTGCCTATGTCGCTACCCATGACAACTACGCCTGTAGAGACGTGCAAAGTAGTCTGAACTTTCAGAGTTAGAAACAAAGTTCCGTGCAGGCGATCGCCCAAATATTGGTGATGTCCGGCCGGAGGTTTTTTTGGCGGTCGTTCCTTGGGGAAACTAATTAATTCATAAGGTTTAGGTTCTCCAGTTTCAGCGGGATTATTATTAGAAACCGGACTACTTGGCGGCGGTGTAGAACGTCGGGGCTTGGGTGGGAGATTTGTAGTCATGTTAACTCCTGACTGTGAGGGCGACAAAATGAACCGTAGCAGTTCTTTTTTCTTGAAAGTATCGCTGACCTATGCTAATATTGTTAGAGAGAATTTTTTCATCATTTTCTCCTTTATAGACAAAAGTTTTAGGGAATTTTGGTTCGTCAAGGGGGTGAAAGTAAGCCGTGCGATCGCACCATTCCCAATTTTCACCGATCGGCTCAAATCCTTCTAAATCGGCTTCAACTCGACTCAGCAGTAAGGCTTGATATGCACTTCCCTGCTTTTTCCAGCGCAATTCGCGATCGGCATTAAACATTTGCCCTTCAAAACCGGGGAAAAACTCTTCGGGCAATTTCATGCAAATGCCGCTGACTGCGTGGGGCGATCGCACAAAATAATAACTTTCCTCAGTTGCTAACTTTTCTAACAACTCTTTAACTTCATCTTGTGACAAACCCGATCGAACATATACAAAACCTTTCTTCATGCTGCGGCACCTGTTAAAAGCTTACTCCAAGCACAAACTGCACATTTAAATAAATTCGGTACACCAGTCTCACCGTCGCCTTGCCATTTTAGCTGCACTCCAAAACCTAAATCCATCGCTTCAGCAGCAATAGGGGTTTGTTCGCGATCGGGTTTAGAAAAGCCATAATTTGCGGCTTCTTCAGTGTCTAAAAATTCTCCTGCACCCAGCAAGAAAGCCTGTCCCCATCGACCGGGTTTGACTATTTGTTGAATTTGGCGATTATCTTCATCTAATTTACAACCAGGATATTGAACTACGGCTTCGTTATATTTGACTGTCACCGTCCCCAAACCGCGAGATTTAGCAAAACCGATTCCAAACCAGCCCTCATTTAAGTCTCGCAAAACTAAGCCAATCAAGCCTAATTGTGCTAATGAAAAGTTTTTGAGATGTATTTTAGTGCGAAATTCTCCGGCGGTGCAGACTTGGTAGTTAAAGGGGCCAACGGCTACGGAACCGAAAACGCGATCGATCGCGACTCCATTGCGTTCTTGAATTTTGAGCTGTTTCTTATCAATTGGGTGAGCATCTTGGATTCTAAGTCTGCTAGCAATTGAAGTATTTCCAAACATTTGGTCTGTAAAAGAAGATAACCGATAAATATCTTGGGAATCAGGGATACTCTCAAGATACTTTAATTCATCCCGATTAAGAGGATTGCTCGCCCATAAAGTATCTCCATTAGTAGGACGTTTGTCTGTACCTACTGTCCTGACAATTCTCTCAGCATGAGCGCGAATAGCACCTTTTAAACTGCTTCCCGGTAGATAAATTGACTTTCCTCCTGCATGGTAAGTCTCGACAAATTCCATATCTGGTTTAGTTGGGTCGGCTCCTTCTTTGCCGGATTTGATGAGAATTGGGCCGTCGGGAATGAGAGTTAAGTCAATTGTACAGTGGTTGACAAGTCGTTTGTGCATAGTTTAGTAGGTCTAGGGATAGTTTAAGATTAAGCCGTTACTAACTGATTTAGCTGAACTTCACACTGTTGGAAAACATAGTTAACGGCAGCAAAGAGTGGATCTAGCTGTTCTATTAAATAGCGGTTAACATTTTTGGTAAAAACTGTTTCTTCCAATTTGCCAAACTCCCAATCTTTGCCGTTGGAAACAATACCAAAAATTATTACCTGAAGTTCATTGTTAAGTTGCTGTGCTGCAACCATTTCAGCTAGGCACTGCGCCCAACCTTCATCGAACTTGTCTTGCTTGGCCTCAACTAATAGAAAATAAGGCTTGCCAAACACAAATTTTCCTAAAGGGGAGCGTTTAGTCAAAATATATTCAGGAAAACCACACAGATTCTGGTCGTAAGTAAGAGACTTATGGCTCCATAAAACAAACTTAGTATAATAAGATTTCCAAACTTCTTTGAGAACTGGATAGATCAAATTTTCGCACACAGCAAACTCTGAATTGTCCACAACTGCTTCCCGCATCATAAATGCTAAGTCTTCCCGAAAATAGTCAGGGATACTAAATGCAGTTTCTCCCATAAAATTAGCTTCAGTGTAAGTAATCTGAAACTCTTGGAGAACTTCACCGATATCTTTATAATTGCTGAAACTCATATTGACCTCCTGTGTGGGATGTTTAGTTTTAGCCTTGAACTATTTGAGTTGGAGATGATTGAGAAGTTTTATTTTTCAGGAGTTTATCGATCAGCTTTTGTACCCAGTCATCTTTATAATCGGCTGCATCTTCATAAGCCGTTTCATCTCCCATCACTAACTTTTTTAAGTATTCTAACAAAAATTCGGGATGGTCTTCGACATCAATCCAGCGCATCTTATCAATTTCTAGTTTAACCACTCCTAAGCCGCGCGATCGCCCTCCTCCGAGAGGTATTTGTTCGGTCTCAAATTGATGCAAACCAATCATTAATAAACCCAATTCCCAATCATGAGCATTTTCAACTACTGCTTTAAAATCAAAGGGAGTTGCGGCGGGGACAACTTGGTAGTCGTAAAGTTTGCCATCGGCGGCGGTTTCTGTGTCTCTGTCAATGGCTACGCCATCTCGTTCTTGATATTGCCCGAACCACGCATCGGGTTGTACAGTTAAGTCGCGAACTTGAAATTTGCTGGCCATCCAAGGAGTGCCAAATAAACTGCCAATATCGTCTGTTATTTTGATGAGCTCTTGTGTTAGCTCAAAGTCATTATTCTTGTGTTCATTTTTCAAATCTTTGACTTGATTGTTTCTAATTGAACTTGTGTAGTTAGCCGGATCTTCGGCTAGATTTGGGTCGATACCTCGGAGGAAGCTCTCTAAGCGCGATCGTAGTGCACCTTTAAAGCTTGAACCGGGAATCAAAGGTCTACCCAAAGCATCTTTGATTACAGGTAGATCGGAGCCAGTGGGTTCGGTCGATCGACCTTTACTAATGCGTAATGCGGTTACAGTTATGAGCGTTCCTGTGATTTCCAGTCGGTTTTTGAAGGTGTCAAACATTTCTTCTTTGCCTAATTTAATTTGTTTCTTTTCCTTCTACATAATCATGAGTTCCATAATATCGCAGAGTTAGATTTCCATTTGAGACTTTACAACTAACTCGCCAATGTATTCCAACATAAAAATGATAAACTTCTTTTTCTTTTGCTCCTTTGTAGGGAGAATAACTAACTGATTTCACTAAATCTCTAGTATCACCGTTAGATTCTTCGAGTAAGCCCGAAACTTTAGCCAATGTTTCTTGGAGTTTAACCTTTTCTTGTGCCGTACTAATGTTGTTATAGTCTCTGGGAAACCTATTTTCGTCGTAAGATAGCCTGGGAAACTCTTGTAACTTCTGTGACAAAAACTCATCTTTACACTGATTCCAAATAAGCTGTCCCCAATTAGAAATGGTCATTTTGCCATCAATTTCTGCAATCATAGCTTCTGGAATGTTTTTTGTTTTTGATGGAAGTAGCCCAGCACCAGCATCGAGTAATGCTAGAGTAGGTACATGATCTGTCAGCCGGGAATAATCTACGGTTATGGGTAAGCGAGGTATAGTAATTAAATTTGAGCTCGCTCCTTCAAAAACATAGATAATTTTATCGGCATAAAACATCCCCATTGTATTCATACATCCTTGCAATGCTTTAAATCCACCTACCAAATTGAAATAGATTTCATAGTTTTTTTCCTTGTCTTCCTTTACTCGTCTATCAAGCCAATCTAGTAAATTGTCAATTCCCTGATTGAAAACTTTATTATCTGCTGTTGAAAGTTTTTCAGGTGTATACACTTCAACACTAATTTTTCGATCCCGTAAAAATTTTTCAACAAGATTTGCTGTAACTTGTCCCTGTGCTGTATCTGTAGTAATTAGAACATGATGGTCTAGCTTACCGTTTTCTAGTTGATCATTATACAATCCATAAATACCATTCAGTTCAGCACTCGCTTCTTTAATTCCGATTGTATTAACTTCATTGAGTTTGGTTTCAGCACTCTGCTTTAAGCTTTTAATTATCTTATCAATATCCGAACCCTTTTCAAGGTTTTTTTCAGTTAGATTAGCATTATCCTGCAAGCAAAAATACCAATCTGATTGAGACTTTTTATTACTATTAATTTGATTAGTAAGTAAACTTGTACCAACAGTTGAAATGACTAAGCGACGTATCTCTTTATCTTTAGTAGACATAAATTTTTCTCCTAATTTTTGAGCGCTCGATCTTGATGTCTGTTTAACTTTCTTGACCTAAATTTTTCTCTCCTACCATTGCTGTATGCTCTCGTGCTAGATAGCCTAGATAGAGCTGTGCAATTTTGAGATGAATATTTCTTTCTATTCTCTCCCGATTCTGAGTATCGGTCAGGTAAGATTCCAGAGGATTACTTTTAGGTAGATTCTTTCTCATTTTTTGTAATATCTTTGTAACGTCCTCATTTAATTTGTCAAGTTCTTTAACTAATGCTATCGCAAACATATCTTCCTCGTTGAGGATTTTCCAGATAGGACTAGAATCTTTGCGACCTATCTGATAGCGAATGTAGTTTTTGATAACTTCAAGGGAAGAACTGGAATCAGTAGCAACAGCCAGAACATTTTTGAAGGGAGATTTTTTATCTTTTGTGGCAATGGAGAATTTTTTAGCTATCCTGTTTACTTTTTCAATTATTGCGTCCATCTGGTTACTGATTTCTCGCTCAATTCTGAGTTCTAATTGTTCTTGTAAGGATATATCTAAAATTTCTAACATATCTACACTGCCTCCTCTCTAAATATATTATGAAACTGGTTGCAAATTTTAATTTGTCCGAAACCTTCGCAAGTGCGATCGCCCAATCCCCTCATTTCCAACTCTCCCAATCTCTTAATCCAAAGCTCGGGTTGAGTTGTACTGAACAAATAAACCGCTCCTTTCGTGGTAATCAACTCTACATCTTTCATCAACCCCCAGCCCGCATTCCAACCAGACATAAAATCATAACTGCTATAAGCCGCCTCCAAATGCAAAGATTTATCTTGAGCTTCAACCCCTGCAAACTGGTGCAACATCTTTTTGGATATTACAGTGGTACGCAGCCAATTTTCAGTCAGTATAGCATCGGATTGCAAGTCCAGGGTGAAGTAAGTGCGGTTTGCTGGTGACTCTTGAATAGGATTGCCAAAAACTTCCCATTTGTACCAACGATCTTTTAGCTTTTGATTGAATTTAGTGATGCGATCGCTCACATCTATCTTAGCATCAATAGGCTCTTTTGTCTCAATTTCAACTTTCCCCAATCCTCGGGAAGTCGAACCGCCTAACCGAAAGCTTTGATGGCGTCGATCGATAAAATTCCGCAGAGATTCTGCTAAATCCTGTTCCACTAAAATCGCACCTAGATAGTAAACAGGATCTTGTTTGGTTTCCTGAGATTCATTCAAAACCTCCAGACTGTAAAGTATTTCTTCCTCAGATGTAGCCCTGCGACGATTAATCCCCACTCGCGTTAGTAGGCGTTTGTTGACCTTAAGACTGTGATACATATCGTCGAATTTACCATAAAAAGTAATGCCAGCAGAATCAACTCTCCCTCCATCTTTTGGGCAATTTGGATCGTAGGGATATCCATAAGATTCAGCACAAAAGCGATCGATTAAAGTGTCAAAAACGCCATTTCTTTCTGGATCGTCCTCTTCCTCTTTGAAACCCGGCTTATTTTTAGAACTAAGTGCTGTTGCAGGTAAAACTCCATATTCTTCAAATGTATCTTTAGAGACTAGATCGCCATCAAATATCAGTGCTGGATAAGCATTTTGAAAAATTGCGGGATTTTCACTCAAGAATAAAGCTTGAAAATCGCCGCCATTTTTGGTCAAATCAGTCGATAGCCCATTCGATAGATCCAAAATTTGAGCAGCCACAGCACCCCGAATCACCGTACCGGGGATATAGTCTACAGCTTCGCCGATCGAACCACCCGGTTTCTGACGGGCGATCGCCAAAGGAGACAAAACCTTAATTTCCAGTTCAATTCGCTGCATTTTCCCCTCCCTTCGCTAGACAATCCCAATCTGCATCAGTAACTTCAAAATTCGGTAAAGTTTCCCAACTCAGCCATCCCAAACCAGCCGATTTACTTCCACCTAATGCGTGAATGTGCTTGAAACCCGCCAATATCAAAGGTTTGGCATAATCGGGACAATTTGGTAACAGATGAATTTGACCCTCAAACCTCAGTGAAGCATGAGGTGGAGAAGTCTCTAAAAAGTAAAGTTTGTTTTCTTCCGCGGTGCGACGGCGGCGATTCATTGTGACTCCCGGACGTATAAAATCAGCTAAATTTTCCGGATTTTCCGTACAAATTAAATCTTCAAAAATTACCCGCGATGGCAAAACAGGATCGCCGAAAATTTGACTAATCAAACAGTGATAAGTCTCATTATATCCTAAAACTTCGTATTCGCTGCGCTTAAATTTATCCGGTGCATTTTCTCGGCGAATTACCATGTTTCCAGGACTAGGAGACTCGGAAATCTCCCAACCCAAGCCTCTAGCAATTTTCTCGCATTCGTGGCGGAGGCGACCTTTGATTTGAGAACCGGGAATTAACAGATTTCCTTCTGAATTGCGGACAATTGGTTTATCTGCAAGGGAACCGGAAGAACCGCCCGCGCCTACACACAAAGCTGTATCAATTACTGCTGTAAGTGTGTAAGGCTCAATTGACCTTGATAAATTCGTGAGAACAATCATGATTCAACCTCCGCATCTACCGATATTTCTGAACTAAATTGGGAATCTTCTAATTCAATTAAATCGTAAATATCTACAATTTCTCGCCAGATGGTTTCATATACGGTTCGTTTGTTTTCCTCTATCACAGACATCCAGGGAGCTAGATTACCATTATTTTCGGGATCTTTTGGTTTGCACCAAGCTTCTTCAAACTCTTTTTTAAGTATTTCTGAATTACCATCTTTGAGTCTGGTTCGGAAATAGCGGTAGTTGAGAATTGTTGTGTTTTTCCCTTGTTCTAGGAAACTGCGAATTTGGTAGAGTTGCGATTTGGGAAATTCAGCTTTTTTCAAGGCTTTGACAGACTCAATCAATCCACCAATTTCATGCAAAGTGTACGGTGCGGCGTACAACTTAAGTTCTTGAGGACTGTCTTTGGTTAATGCTTTCTTGCGGAAGTCCTCGATGCTAGATGAAAGCGCAGTTACAGATTTCATCACAAAAAAATCCACTGTACCTCCACAGTATCCGTGCTGTCTTAAATCTTTAGCACGTTTTTTGGCTGACTTGAGCAATTGTTCGTAAAGTTTTTTTGCGTAGTAAATCGGAGTTTTATAGTCGGCAATCAACACGCCGATAGATGTACTTAATTGACAATTAGTAGTTCCTGCATTTTGACTTAAGTAGCGGTGACACTTACTGAGATCGATAGGTTTTTCTGATGGCTGAGTTTGATAGTCACCTTTGATTTCCACATTGGGTATCTGAACTTGTCTGAGCAAAATTTGTTCAAACTGTTCTCCGATGGTTTTGGCGATCGCCAATGCCCGATCTGCTGGTACAATCAAGATAATATCATCGCCACCAATGGTAATAATCTCAAAGGGATGAATCCAAGCACCCTCTGGAAGAGTCGATTCTGACTTGTTATTTTCTTTAAGCTGGTGAGGATGAAGATGCTCGGCTAAGGCTTGAAAAACAGCATATCTAGTAGCATTGTCAACATCTTCGCTAAATTCTTTATATTTTTGGGGAGTGGTAATTTTTTGAATATAGCCACCCATGTTATTGCCGTCAGCATAGATGTAGGCTACAAAGCCATTACTCACACTGCCAAGCTGAGTTAAAGATTCAGATATTTTAACTTCTTCAAGGTTGTAGTTGTAACTGCCGCAGTATTTATTAAGTTTTTCGGGATGCTTTTTTAAGAAATCCTCAAACTTGTCAACCCAACCTTCAATGACATCAGCAGCCCATTCTTTGTTTGTGTACCAATGAGTTTCTTTGATTTCCCCCTGCTTAGCCCGATCGCCCGCTTTGCGTTTGCGCGCAGAAACCTCCGAAAACCAAGGATTGCCCGGAAGACCTTTTTGATTGGGATTTTCGGGATGGTCGGTAGCCCGAGTGATAGCCGATCGGCGATCGGCCTCATCCCTTTGCAGATAAGGGTGCGTTTCCAACATCGGCGGGTAGCGACGGCTGGGGCGCTCTTTAAAGTCATTGCCGCTGCGCCGCTGATTAAACATCACGGCCAATTTAGTAGTTAATTCATTAAAACTCTTGCGATTTGCAAACGCCTCTTCCACACAAGATGGATCGACAGGTTCGTTTGAGTCTTTATCCAGCTTGCCAAAGTAAGCCTCAACCACGGGATTTTTATATTCTTGGCGGTATCGATCGAGCCAAAAGGTTTGTTCTATCGGGTCTCGCAGCAAACCAAATCGAATTTCTAAAAGCTTAAACCTATCTCCAACCGCGCATGAATTAGCAGTTAGGGTTACATAGGAATAGCGTTTTTCAATGGCATCAGCTAACTCATCCACAAAAGCTGCTGGACAGAAAGCTAAGATATTGCCACCAGTAGAATAAACAATCATTTCAGGAATCAAAGCTTCTGAAAGCTTGGCTTCGTCAAGCTCGGGTTCGCCTGGAAAGTTTTTATCCACCCACTCTCTTACTTTTGGCAAGTAAATATTGTAACGTTGAGATTCAGGACGTTTGTCAAAAAAAGCAGGTAAATCAACTAAGTTGATGCGGTCTAGCAGTGCGGATGCACCGCGAATATCTGGCAGTTTAGCGTCTTCAAATACATACTGCTTAACCTTAGTTACACCACCGTAAACTAAGCCAATTTTTCCCGGCTGATTCCACAACTTCGGGTATTTATTTTGCAAATCAGTAATTGTTTCGGGAAACTCTTCTCTGGAAATCTTTTCTGGAATAGCGAGAAGTTCCTGAACCCGATCGACAATTTCCCTCACATCCTCCGGCACTTCCTCCCCAGAATTCAAAGCCCCTCGCATTTCCTGCAACACGCCGATCTCAAATTGAGGTTCGCGTTTATCGCCCCAAGCCAGACACCAAGCAATACCAGTCGCGATCGCACTCCAACAACTTTTCATATGCAAACCACTCCCAATCAGGTTTAACAGCCCCCAGATTGCCTCAATAATTGGTAATTATTCAACCTGCAATTCCATCTAATTTCCTATTGTCACCTAAATTTTCCCGAAAATCACCAGCCCGAAAAATAATCGCCCAAATCCCCAAAAAACCAGCCACTCTCGCAACACTCACAACTCCCCCAACTCTCACCACCAAAAATTTTTCTGAAGCGACTTGCTCTGCATCTACCCAAGATGACAGCAAATAAGGTAAAGTAAACGGCACAAGAGTCTAGAACTCTCCAACGATCGCAACTCCGCAAACCCGCCCCTGACCAGCAAAACTGGTCGGTACAGGCGGCATTAACTGCTAACCGTCAACCCCTAACAACCGAGAAAAATGCAAACCTACTACTACGTTTTAGCCAGCCAACGCTTTTTGCTAGAAGAAGAAGCCCTAGATGAAGTGTTTAAAGAAAGAACTCGCAACTACAACGAACAAGAAAAACAAATAGACTTCTGGTTGGTCAAACAGCCAGCTTTCCTAGAAGCACCGACAATGGCAGAAGTTAAAGCAAAATGCCCTCAGCCAGCCGCCGCTATTATTTCTACAGATCCTGTCTTCATCACTTGGTTGAAACTGCGATTAGAATATGTACTGACAGGTGAATTTCAAGCACCATCACCAACTATTCCCGATGCCCTTGCCTCCCTACAGACAGCATGAACAAAATAGCAAAATATCAGACAAAACAACTAACAACAATTAGGGGTAAACTGTACAAATTTATTTTGTCTCTACCCCTATTTTCTGCTACTTCGATCGCCCTTTTGGTATTGACAATTTTCTCGACTTCTGTTAAAGCTGAGTCGAGCTGCCAACCGCCCCAGTCCGATGAATATCTACTGTTAATTGTCACCCCAACACCCGAACAGCAAGAAAGAGCAAAACGCTCTTTCCCTGGAAATACTAACAACACAGTTTGTCAGTACATCAACGACACGGTGACGCGAGTTGGCGGCTTTCGCGACTCGCAAATCGCCAGCGATTGGGTTAAATACATCGAAGATGTTGTCGGATTGCAAGCTTACGTAGTACGATCGCCCGCAGCGGCACTACCCCAAAATTTGCCAGTCTACAACCCTCAGCCAGCACCAGGTTCTGAACCAATCACCAATCCTTCAACCGGCAATCTTGCCTTCAATCCCCAACCCCTGGGGCCTGGTTATGCAGTGTTAGTCGATTACTTCAACCAACCCGAATTAGCCTCGCAAGTCAGGGAAGCATTAGGCACGCAAGTAGGCTTAGCTTCCTACGGCCAGCGTCCCTTTTTATTCGTCGCTTATACAACGGATCAAAACGCCGCTACTGCTGCCGTAAAAGCATTGAGCGATCGAGGTTTTTGGCCGATGTTAGTAGACAGCCGCCGAGTTACCGTAATTTCTCCCGCTGTTCGTTAAAAGATAACCTACCCCCACCATCATTCGGATCGTGAAATCGCTACTAAGCTGAGGCGCATCTAAATTTTACAGTCAACTTTGATGAAATTATTGTGGGGTGGGCGTCTCGCCCGCCCGAAAAATACAACTTAGGATCGCGAATTAAATAACTTACAATTTTAATTGTTATTGTGGGATGGGCGTCCCGCCCGTCCAAAAAGGACGGGCGGGACGCCCATCCCACAAACTTGTGGAAGTTATTTAATTCTCATTCCTTAGATGCGGAATAACTTACACAAACAAAGTCCGCCCACGCGGGTTAATAACAATTATTGTTGTTGTTCGGATTCTAGCGGGCTGCTTCCTAGCTGACTTTCTGCCCGCTTTTTTGCTTCCATTGCCGCTCCGTAATCCGGTTTGTAGCGAATTGCTTTGTCATAGGAGGCGATCGCATCTTCGTATCTTTTTACCGCCACAAGCGCATTGCCGCGGCTGTACCAGGCTTCCGAGTAGTCAGGCTTGACATAGACAGCTTCATTGTAAGAGACTAGCGCATCTTCGTACCGCTTTAAATTGGACTGAGCATTGCCTCTATTGTACCACGCTTGATATTCTTTCGGGTTTAAATCTAAGGCTCTGCTGTAACACTCAATTGCTTGTTCGTACTTGCGTAATTCGTGGTATGACCAACCTAAATTATACCACGCTTGATAATAATCAGGTTTTAATTTAACAGCTTTTTCGTAAGCTTCTACCGCTTCTTCATGCCTCCGCATTTTCAGGAAAGCGATGCCTTTACTGTACCAGCCTTGATAAAACTTGGGCTGAAATCGCACGGCTTTTTCGTAGGCTTCAAAAGCTTCTTGGTTTTTGTTTAATTCTAGGAAGACATTGCCTAAATTGTACCAAGCTTCATAATTATCGAATTTGATTTCAACTGCTTTTTGATAGGATTCTACGGCTCGATCGTACTGTTTTAATTTTTGGTGAGCTTGTCCGCGATTGTACCAGGCACGGTACAAATTGGGCTGAAATTTTACGGCTTTTTCGTAGGAAGTGATGGCCTCTTCGTACCGCTGCGAATCTAAGAGAACATCGCCTCTGCCTTCCCACGCTGCAGCATAGTCGGGCTGGATTTTCAAAGCGTTATCAAAAGATGCGATCGCCTCTTGAGACTGTTGCAACTTATCCAAAGCATAACCGCGTCCCGTCCAAGCTTCCAAGTATTCCGGCTTTAATTCTATGGCTTTATCATAAGCTGACTGCGATTCTTGGTATTTTTTCAATTCGTACAAAGTTTTGGCTTTTTCCTGCCAAACTTCCGCGTAGTCCGGTCTGAGAGTTATTGCTCGCTCGTAAGCTGCCAGAGCTTCTTCAAATCGGCTTAAATTGTAAAGAGTATTACCTCGGTTGTACAGGTCAGTTGCATTGGCCGCATTAAAAGTATTTACACCATAAATAGATGCTATAATACTGATGCCAATTAAACTGGCGATCGACAATATTTTTAAATACAGTTTTTTTCGGGATTTTACCGGCCCCTTCGCAGCAGCAACCGGAGGCAATACAGGAACTGTACCGCTGAAAGAATTTTTCAATTCTTTAATAGCTTGCAGCGTTTCGCTGGCACTAGAATAACGTTGCCTAAAATCGTACTTTACCATCTTATCTAAAATCTTCGCAAATTCAGGACTGACTGATGTTTTGTCCTGCCAAATAATTTCCTCTGTATCGGGGTTCCTTGGCATTTGGTGAGGATTTATGCCAGTGAGGAACTGAATTGCGATCGCACCGACGGCATAGATATCGCTGCTGAGTTTCGGGTTGCCGTGAGCTTGTTCGCTGGGCATATAACCGGGAGTACCGATGCTGACACTCAAGCTATTCTTGGGCTGAGGAGTGGTGATTTGAGTAGTAATTTCTTTGACTGCGCCGAAGTCAATTAAAACTAATTTTCCGTCTCTATCTCTGCGGAGGATATTGCGGGGATTGACATCGCGGTGAATCACATTTTGTTGGTGTACAAAGTCTAAAATTTCTAGAAGTTCTTGCAATATACAAATGACTGCATCTTCCTGCATGACTCCCGCAGTTCCCGGAGAAGCTTGCGTAATTTCTTGACTTAAATCGTGGCCTTCTATAAATTCTTGAACAAGATAAAATTCTTGATTTTCTTCAAAGTAAGCAAAAAGTCGGGGAATGCGATCGTGATTTCCCAACTTGTACAAAACTTGTGCTTCCGTATCGAATAAACGTCTTGCTACCTTTAAAGTTTCGGGATCGGTTGCGTGAGGTTTAAGCTGCTTGACGACGCAGAGGTGATTGCCTGGTAGCTGCTTATCTTCCGCTAAATAAGTTTGAGCAAATCCGCCGCCTCCCAAGTGACGGATAATACTGTAGCGATTGCCGAGTGTTATTCCAAGCATGAGATTTACCTAATATTCCTAGTCTTTTGGAGAATTAGCTTCCAACCAAGCTGTTAAATCTTCGGCATTAGAAAAATCTAACATGGCTTCTGCAAGATTCTCTAATTTGTCGATCGGCAATTGGCTAATGCGGCTTTCAATATCCGGGTTTATTTGACCTAAACGGCGACTCAGCAAACGCATAATTAACCCTACTTGTCCTTCTTGTCTGCCTTCTTGTCTGCCTTCTTGTCTGCCTTCTTGTCTGCCTTCTTCCCGACCTAAAGCCACTGAACCCTCTTGATCTTGAGCAAAAAACTCTTGCTGTTGTAATATGTTAAATTCCTCCTGTGTCAAACTAACTTGATTGGCAATTTCAAAGGCTTTCTGAATTTCCGGGACTGTGACCATTGTTTGAGGTACTTCATCCAAAGTGCCAGTAGTTTTGATAAAGTAAATCCACTTGTCCGTAAGAGTTTCCAGTCGATCCAATTCTTTCTTAAATTTTGGCAACTCTACAAAGACTAACTCAATGTCATTTTGTAGATAATCAGACAAGCGATTTCTTTCTTTGAAGACAAAATGCGAAATCACATCTTGCTCGCCGCGAAACATTTCAAAATCAGTGATAGTCAAAGCAATCACAGGTCGCAATTGCTTGTAGAGTTCTCCCCTTGTTAATTGGAGTGCATAGGTTTTTGCTGCATTGTACAAAACTCGCTTGCCAAATGCCTGTACCTTCAAAACTTGCATTTCAATAATCACAAATGTGCCGTCATTAAGTAGCGCTTTGACATCTAAGTAACTATTTTTAGCTCCGGCTACTTGAGGGCCAAGATAAGGATCGAGGATTTCTAAGCTTTTAATGATCGATTCTTCTTCATAGAGTATGGCATTTAAGAAACTAATCAAAATCTCTGTACTTTGGCTGGAGCCAAATATTTTTTTGAAGGCAAAATCCATTTTGGGATTGATAAATCTCATGTTATTTTTCTCCTTCGAGATTTGGACTTAACACGGCTGCAAACCTTACTGTGACAGTGTGTTTGCTATGTTTCTTGTTCCCTCCCCTTACTAAGGGGAGGGTTAGGGTGGGTGCTAGATTTTTGCTATTGAGATGCTCCCACTATAACTTAACTTCAAACGGCTTTCAAAATCTCGTCATCGACTGAAAAATCTATCTCAGCTTTGTCCCGCCCCGAAACTACATAATCATGCTGAAAAGAATCTTTCAATCCAGAAACTAAGTCAAATTCCGGCTGCCAGTTAAGATCGGTGACAGCTTTATTAACTGAAGCAAAAAAGTGCTGCAATCGCATTGGGAAAGCTTTCTTTTTGCCGAAGTCAAATTGTTTCGGATCGTAGTGTACAATCTTAATAGCATCAGGGGATTTGCCTGCCGCTTGAATGCAGGCGCGGGCTAAACCGTCAAAGGTGACAAATCGATCGCCCGAAACGTTGTAAATTTGCCCGATCGCCCTTTGGTTCCCCAAAACCGCCGCCATTGCTTTAGCCAAATCCTGACAGTGCCCCAACTGCGTGAAGTGCATTCCGTTACCGGGAATCGGAATCGGTCGATCGCGCACAATGCGATCGAAAAACCAAGCCTCCAAATCGTTATAATTTTGGGGGCCGTAAATGTAAGTCGGGCGAATCGAAGTCCAAGGCAAACCGGACTCGGCCAAGTAATTTTCGGTTTCGCATTTACCCAAATGCCGGCTTTTAGGATCGGTAGCGTCCCCTTCAATATGAGGCATTTGATCCGATTTCAAATAAACCCCCGCAGAGCTCATGTAAACAAAGTGCTGCACCCGCCCTTTAAATATTTCAGCTAAAGGCTTTGTATCGCTGAGTTCACGGCCGTTGTTGTCAAAAACCGCGTCAAACTCGACCGTCGATAACTTTTCTTGCAATTGTTCAACATTTGTGCGATCGCCCTGAATCTGTTTTACGCCCGCAACCGGTACAGGCTTGTTGCCCCGGTTAAACAACACCACTTCATGCCCTTGTGCTGCTAAAATCTTAGTAAGATAAACCCCAATAAACCGAGTACCGCCCATCATTAAAATTCGCATTATTTTCGATGCTCCTTACAGTTAGTGTAAATATCTTACAATAAAGTTATGCCCTAGGGCGTGTTTTCTATCCCCGGAGATCCCCCTAAATCCCCCTTAAAAAGGGTGACTTTGACACTGATTATTTCACCTTTTTAAGGGGGCTGGGATTTTGAATCTCATGAGAAATCACTCAGACTAGATAATTCATCCGTGTATCCGTGTCCTCATCCGTGTAGTGCTTTCCTTCTCCAATAATTTCAAGTTGCCTAAAATAGCCCTATGCAAGTTCCCCGGCTGCATCCAGAAACAATCGAAGAAGTCAAACAAAGAGCCGACATAGTAGACGTTATTTCCGGTCGCGTCGTCTTGCGGAAACGCGGGAAAGAATTCGTAGGTTTGTGTCCCTTTCACGACGAAAAATCTCCCAGCTTTACAGTCAGTCCCGGCAAACAAATGTATTATTGTTTCGGCTGCGGTGCCGGCGGCAATGCTTTTAAGTTCCTCATGGAATTGGAGAAACGCCCTTTCAGCGAAGTAGTATTAGAATTAGCTAAAAATTATCAAGTCCCAGTCAAAACAGTCGAACCAGAACACCGACAAGAATTGCAGCGGCAAATTTCTCTGCGGGAACAACTCTATGAAATCTCAGCACTAACAGCCAACTTTTACGAACACGCTTTGCGACAAACTCAAGGAGAAGAACCCTTAGCATATCTCAAATCAGAGCGCCAGCTAAGCGAAGAAACTATCCAACAATTTCAATTAGGTTATGCACCCCAAGGTTGGGAAGCACTTTACAGTTATTTAGTAGAACAGAAAAACTATCCGGCGCAATTAGTAGAACAAGCTGGATTAATTGTACCCCGAAAAAATGGCGGCAGCGGTTATTACGATCGCTTCCGCAATCGCATTATGATTCCCATTCGCGATACCCAAGGCAGAGTCATCGGTTTCGGCGGCAGAGCTCTCGGCGACGAACAGCCGAAATACCTCAATTCTCCCGAAACAGAACTCTTCGATAAAGGCAAAACTTTATTCGCCTTAGATACGGCGAAAACAGCCATTAGCAAAGCCGATCGCGCAGTGGTTGTAGAGGGGTACTTTGATGCGATCGCACTTCAGGCAGCCGGCATCTCCAACGCCGTCGCTTCCCTGGGAACAGCCTTAAGTTTAAACCAAGTACGGCAGTTATTGCGGTACACTGACTCCAAACAAATTATCCTCAACTTTGACGCCGACAAAGCAGGAACTCAAGCAGCAGAACGCGCTATTGGGGAAATAGAAAAACTCGCTTATCAAGGAGAAGTGCAACTGCGGGTGCTCAACATTCCCGACGGCAAAGATGCGGACGAATATCTCAAAACATACTCCCCAGAACAATATCGAGACTTGCTGGAAAATGCTCCGTTGTGGCTCGACTGGCAACTGCAACAAATGCTCGTCAATCAAGATTTGAAGCAAGCCGATACTTCCCAGCAAGTCACAAAAAAAATTATAAAATTATTAACCAATATCACAGACGACAATCAGCTAGCACATTATTTGCAAAAAAGCGCCGAAATTCTCAGCAAAGGAGATTTTAGACTCACAAAAATGCTCGCTGAAAACTTGCTCAATCAAGTAGTCAGCGATTGGGCAAAGCGGCAGAGTCAAGACGAATCATTGACAATGCCCCTGTTAATTAGAAACAAGCTGAAGCCGACCAAACAATATAAAAAGCAGCGTGCAAGCGGCGAAAACAAAAACTCAAAATCAAGCTTATCTGCCGTAGCCCGCAGTCTTTTAGAAGAAGCAGAAGCGCAATTATTGCAGATTTATTTGCACTGTCCCGAATACCGCCAAGATGTCAGAGAGGCAATAGAAGCTAGAGACGTGCAGTTTAGCCTTTCTCACCACAGATTTTTGTGGCACCAGATTGTGAATGCAGAAATATTGCACAAAATGTCTTTACAAGTAGCGCCTTCAGAGTTAATATTGAAATTGCAAGATAGCTTCATTGAATATCCGAATCAACTCAATCAAATCTCCCATTTATTTCACTTAAATGAGTTCTCAGAAAGAAACGTTTATCGCGCCCCTCTAGTAATTAGATCTGCCCTCGCCTGTATCGAGCAAATTATCAGCATGAAGCGCCGCCGGATTGCACTCAATATGTGGGAAAAAGCCAAGGCCGCTAGCAGTGGCGAAGAGGCTATAGAATATCACCAACTATTCTGTGCCGAACAAGAATGGCTCAAGGAATTAGAGCGGCTGCGTCAAGTTAATTTTTACGATTTAACATCCGTGCCTTGGGGGGGAAATTTCTAGAATTTCAGGACTTTAGTCCCTACTACGAACCAAAATCAGCTACCAACGAAACAGCCAGAAGATGGAAATGGAAGCAAACTTAGATGGGATATGCGATCGCCATTAGCATTGTTGTTGTTCGAGGATGACGAGTAGTTAGATCCTTGGGAG
The DNA here is from genome assembly GCF_036700445.1 of Microcoleus sp. T3_B1. Taxonomy (NCBI): domain Bacteria; kingdom Bacillati; phylum Cyanobacteriota; class Cyanophyceae; order Oscillatoriales; family Microcoleaceae; genus Microcoleus; species Microcoleus sp. T3_B1. The sequence continues at coordinate 157,613 of NZ_JAUBOX010000002.1, read as the reverse complement.
TCTGGTTCGGTGGTTGTCCAGGTTTAGTTTGCTACTCCGGCGAAACGGAAAGCTTCAACAAAGCTTACTTTGGAGAAGTTTCCCGTTCAAAGTTTTCGGACCTTAGTGACTAATTTATCGACGATGCTAAAAATCGAGTGCAGCCTAAACTAGCGGGTGTTTCAGTTAGTTTCGACCTGACGATGCCAACTCCTTTACAGCAGAAAGCCTTCGATTTGCTGGCGGTTCCGCTGACATTCTAGTCATGTATCCGGCGGGGGCTAAAGCCCGATCGCCTTACTGACGGGGGCAATACTAGGAACTTTAAGAGTACGCGGGGGAAGTTCCGTTTCAGGTGCCGTTACCTTGAGGTAATCGGCGATAAACTCACCATACTTTTTCCTGATTTCGTCAGGGAGAAATTTATATCCAAGGAGCTTGGATCGACATTCGGTGGAGCCACAACAACATTTGGGAATGTCAATGAAACTGTACTCTGTTGAAGAGTAATCCCAGGTAATCTCGCTTCCAGAAGGAATATCAACCAATGCCACGAAATCGTAGGCTCCGAATTGATTATTCCGAACCCCTGTGTTTGCGCTACAAGAATGATTGATCACTGATCCCGGTTCATCTGATTCTATATGCAGGTCAAAGTCCATCTGAAAGGTGTGAGTAGTTCTTTCGGGCAAGATATCGACTCGGCGTCCAACCACCACAGTCTCACCTTTACAGAAGTCTCGGCTGGCAAAAACGCCTCTACCTTTCTCTGTTTGCTGGATGAAAATATCGAAACCCATTTTCCTCACTCTTAATACCAATTACAAATCTAATTCTACTTCCACGAGGTTACTCGGAAGCGACGCTGGAGGGTTAATGGGCTCAGTATCCGAATCTGGCAGCGCTGCAACAATCGACTCGTTAACCTGTATTTCGCCATTCTGCTCAGTGCCCTGAGATTTGCTTTCACCAAAAACCATTGCCACCACTACAAGAGCTGCGCCAATCAGACCGCGTACTCCCAGTTTCTCTCCCAGTAGTAGAAACGAGAAAATCGCTGCGGAAATCGGCTCGAAAGTATACATGAGCGCCGTGTCCTCAGCCTTAACCCATCGTTGAGCTAATACTTGAAGCACAATCGTAGCAGCAGTATCAAATAAGCCAATATATAAAAGAATACCAAGATTCGCGCCAATTGCCTCCTGTTGTGCAAGCAGATCGGGAGCGGCCCAAATTAAAGAAAATATTGTTATCACCCAAAGCTGGATCGCAGCGAGTGGCAAAATGGGGTGGCGCAACGTGGTGGACTCAAGCTTAAGAATGTAGATCGAGTAGAGAAAAGCCATGCCCAACATCAACAGATCGCCGAGCACTAGCTGTTCACTCTCCCAACACATCACTCCAATGCCAAAGATGGCAAGTCCTGCGGCGAGGAAAGTTTTTGGGAACACCTGCCTACCTAGCAGTTGCCCTAGCAGAGGAACTAGGATGACGTTGAAACTGGCAATGAATGCAGCACGATCGGCAGAAGTCGTCTCAAGGGCAAGGGTTTGGAGGACTGATGCAGGAAACAGTATGAGTGATAAGAAGACTCCATCCCGTAGCAGGGAAAAATTCAGGAAGCGCAAATAGGGGGTAAACGGCAACGCTGCTATTACGTAGCGGGTTGCAAATATTGCAGAAGGAGAAAGACTGCTGAGAGCTCCCTTGATAACCGGATAGCTTGTACCCCAGATTAGGGTGACAAGGAGCAACACTGCTATACCCCAAGCATGGAGAGTGTTTGGCGATCTTTGAGAACCACTATTTAATTCTGTAGTCATTGAGTAGCCTAATTCATTAGCAATGGAACTAAATTCCGTTAGTTAACCGTCAAGAGGTTGACTAAAGTAATAAAATTCAATATTTTAAACTCGAATGCAGCCTAAACTAGCGGGTGTTGCAGTTAGTTTCGACCTGACGCCGACTCGTTTACAGCAGAAAATCTTCGATTTGCTGGGGGTTCCGCTGATATTGCAGTCATGTATCGGGCCGTGGCTCAATCCCGATCGCCCTACTGCCAGAGAGTTTACATGGAACTTACCCCGCACGCGGGGTAAGTTTTGTTTAATTAGCCTTTTAATAATCGCAAAAAAGAGTTTCGCGAGTATCTCTACCCGTCACCGGATTAGTACCTTTTGCCACTTTACAAAGTTTTTCTATCATATCGTCTCGCAGCAGTGTCTCTGTAAAATCAGCACCGTCAATAATAGCTCCTTCCAGCCTGGTATTGTAAGCGAAAGCACCCTCAAGGATAGCATTAGTTAAATTTGCTTTCATCATGCGAGCTAAATCTAAAGTAGCACCCGTGAAATTAGCGCCTTCAAAATTTGCCTCTTCCATATTGGCCGCAAAAAAGCTGACACCCCGCAAATCTGCCTTAGTAAAATTGCTGTTGCGAAGATTAGCTTTATTAAAACTGTCGTCAGTCAGAACTTGTCCACTAAAATCAGCCCCGACTAGGATTTCTTTGTCGTGATCCAAAGCCAAAGCAGGTGCGGGATTAATGCCGATCGCCCCAGCGGCAATTACTGCTAAAATAACAAAACTCAGCAAGAAAGTATAAATATGTTGGCGAATTCGAGAAATCATCATACAAGTTCAAGCTAATGGGCAGTCGTGACAGTTCAGAATTGAATTCTACCAGAAAGAGCGTCAAGCGTAGCTATCCCGTAGGGAATCGCCCGTTAGCCACCGCTGACTCCAATTGCCCCCAATCCCCCAACTCTAGGGATATCGGCACATTGGGAGAAAACTTAGTCGCCGAGTGGTTGCAGCAGCAAGGTTGGGAAATCCTGCACCGCCAGTGGCACTGTCGCTGGGGAGAGATTGACATCATCGCACTCGGAAGAGATGAAGAAAGCGCAAAAAACCAATTTCTTCCCAATCACCACTCCCCAACATTAGCATTTGTAGAGGTAAAAACTCGCCGCCAGGGAAATTGGGATGCTGGTGGAATGCTAGCTGTTAGCACAACAAAACAAGCCAAACTGTGGCAGACAGCCGAAATATTTTTAAGCACTCACCCAGATTTAGCAAATAATTCTTGTCGCTTTGATGTCGCCTTAGTCAGGTGCGAACCTTCACAACAAAACACTAAGCGAATATTACCACCATTAACTGCAGCGAACTCTCAATCCGCCGTTGCCGGAAACTACCGACTCACCCTGCAAGAATACATTCGCTCGGCTTTTAGCATTTAAAAGTATATAATTAAAATTTAGAGGGTAAAATCTCAAAGCAAGGCCACTAGGTAATTTTTAATTGTTAACTTGCCTAGGCTGTCGCGCATTTCTCTCTTGAGCTTTAACGGAGCTGAAAAAAGCGTTAAATCTTCTCCCGCTTTCCCCTTCTCTCCCTCTCCTGTTCTGTCATATAGCGATTCTCAAGCGTGGTGAGGTATGGGGGCTTTGTCCTATGCCCTATGCCCTATGCCCTATGCCCTATGCCCTATGCCCTATGCCCTATGCCCTATGCCCTATGCCCGCCAGAGCACCTCATGTTACTGAGAAAGGCTATAAGAGTTAATTTATATGCGTAGCAATCTAGGCGAGAGTTTCCGGGCAATATCCCAGACCCTTGACAAACTGCTGGCGAAAGGCTTCAATTTCCTTACGGTCAGGGCTGCCGTGACAAACCACGGCCACCTGGTAGCGGCGCATCACGCTCAGTGGCGACTGTCCGGTTTCCAAACTCCAAAGCGCCATTTGCAAGCGAATTTCAGGATCGTAAGGAATCCCGAGTTCGTTCATAAAAGCCCGAAAATCCCCGTGCATTTCTGGAGTTAAATATTGGCTCATTTTCACCTTTACCACCCAGCCGTCAATTTGGTGAATAACAGTGATAAATTGCAAGGGAAGATGATGAGCCGTGCGTAGGTAATCCACGACTCTCAGAGTAAGGCTAGTATTGGCGATGTAGTAGAGGTATTCCATAACGATCCTTCGAGCAAAGCTGATGCTACACCTCTATCATGGCGGGCTATACCCGCTGCCACAAGGGGAAAAGCACCCGACTTTGGATGGGGGTTTTTACCCAATTTGTTACCCAGTTGACAGATCGATCGCACAGGAATTCACTCGATGACAGAGATGGACTGGTCTTTGGACGGCTACGACTACGAACTTCCGCCCTCGCGCATTGCCCAAAATCCCGTAGTGCCGAGGGACAGTTCTCGCTTGCTGGCTGTAGATTCTCCCAGCAGCCACCAACACCGGATTTTTAGGGATTTACCCGATTTGCTGCAACCGGGCGACTTGCTGGTGCTCAACAACACCCGCGTGCTGCCAGCGAGGCTCTACGGGCACAAACCCAACGGCCCGGCTGTGGAGATATTGTTGATGGAAGAACGGCAGCACAACTGTTGGCTGGCTTTGGTTAAACCGGGGAAACGCTTAAAGTTGGGAGCAAAAATTGAGTTTGATCCCATCGCCCCTGCCTGTGAGGACTCGATCACAGATCCTTGCTGTTGCCGAACCGATGCCACGATGCCCCCCCATCGTCGTCGCTTGACTGCAACAGTTATAGACAGGGACGAGGCAACAGGGGGACGGCTGTTGGAGTTTGACATCCCCACAGATGAGAATCTGGCGAAGTTTTTGGACGAATACGGCCACGTACCCCTGCCGCCCTACATCGAAAATTCCCAAGCTTCAGCCGAACAGTACCAAACTGTTTATGCCGATCGACCCGGGGCGGTGGCGGCCCCCACAGCAGGCCTGCACTTCACCGAAGAATTGTTCAGCCGCTTGGAACAGCGGGGAATCGAAAAAACTTTTGTCACCTTACACGTCGGAGTAGGGACGTTTCGCCCGGTGGAGGTGGCAGACGTGACGGCTCACAAAATGCACGGCGAATGGGTGGAAGTACCCGCCGCCACCGTCGAGAAAATCCGGGAAACTCAAGCCAGAGGCGGGCGGATCATTGCGGTGGGTACAACAGCAGTGCGAGCTTTAGAGGGAGCAGCCGCCGCGAGTGGCGATTTTTCCTTGCAACCTTTTTGCGGCCCGACCAATTTGTTTATCTACCCTGGTTACAAGTGGCGGGTTGTAGAGGGGATGATTACCAATTTTCACTTGCCCCGCTCTACTTTGATGATGATGATAAGTGCGATGATTGGAAGGCCTCGGCTGTTGGATTTGTACCGAGAAGCGATCGAGCATCAGTACCGCTTTTATTCCTTTGGCGATGCCATGCTGATTTTACCAGCAGCAAAAAAGGATTGATCGATCGGGCATCGGGTTCGCCCCATGCCCGGTATGCCGTTTCTATTCTTCCTCCTCTTCTTCATTGCCGGGATACACGAAGCTGTTGGAACGCCCAGTCAGAACAGATTTGCCCAGAGACAGAGCTTTCTGAGCTGCCACTACAGCTTTGCGCTTCCATGTGGCCTTACGCATATTCTTCTTGGATTTGGAGGTTTTCTTCTTAGGGACTGCCATGACGCTAAATACTTTCTGCTTATATAGACAAACAAACATTCTAGCCGATTTTGTCGGCAATGCTTACTCGAAAAACCGCAACAACTGCTCGCTCAGCAATATCAAGTAGTAGGGTGCGTCAGCGATTAGCTTCTGGAAAAATAGACAAAATCCCCTAGGCAACGCACCCGCAGCAGCTAAAGTTCGTGAAAGTGGTAGATCACGACGCCAGTGACGGGATCGTTCTCGATACTCACATAACCGGTTTTGAGCAGTGCCGTGAAAGCCTCTTCCACTTCGGCAAAAGTAGCGCCGGTTGCCATCACCCCTTGGGTGACAGATAATCTTCCGTTCTTGGTATAAGCTGCCTTCAGGAGTTTAACCCCTAACTGGTCTGGAGTTGGCTTGGGGTATGTCGCGGCGATCGCCCCGCTGCTGGGATATAGGGGTATACCTTCGCGAGATACGCCGAGTTTGCCCCTGAGACTGGCATTGTGTTCGTCCACCATGTTCGGCAGCAACAGCAAATCAAACAATTGCCCAAACCCAAACAAACCAAAGGTAAACAGCCACAGCAAACCCGTACCAATCTTGCCGTTGTAGAGGCGGTGGAGTCCGAATGGGCCGAAAAAACAAGCTGCCCATAAAAGGTAACTAACACCTAAATTGCTCATTTTCTGACCGTCCTGCCTGATTATTCTAAGAATTGGAGTCCCTCTATACATTTTGTACTTTCTATCTCGTGTTTAAACAGCTTGACACCAGCAGATATTTGTGTATTGTCCGAAGTTATTGGTTATTTACTACCAATTCCCCAATTCCCCATGCCCCATGCCCATGCCCCATGCCCCATGCCCCATGCCCCATGCCCCATGCCCCATGCCCCATGCCCCATGCCCCATGCCCCATGCCCCAGGCCCAATGCCCCATGCCCCATGCCCCAGGCCCCATGCCCATGCCCAGTGAGTAATTTTGCGTAGCAATTCTTAACGCCAGCAACATATTTGCGCGGGCGAGAGCTTGGTAAACTGGAGGGCGTGGAAATTACAGCAGCTTAGACTTAGATTCCACACGGAGCGCCAAACCAAGCGCGCCGCCAGCGCTGGCCGGAAATACACGAGCGCGATCGCCCGCAGTACCCGACAATGGAAACAAGCGAGTAGTTATAAGCAGAAATCCAATAAAAATATGGTAGATTCCCTCAAAAAACCCACTTTTGAAGAACTGCGGCCGGGAGTGAAAGCCCCAGCCAAAGAAACTATTCTCACGCCGAGATTTTACACAACCGACTTTGACGAGATGGCCAAAATGGACATCTCGGTAAATGAAGCCGAACTAGAAGCAATTATCCAAGAGTTCCGCGTTGACTACAACAAAAACCACTTCGTGCGGGATGAGGAGTTCGCTCAATCTTGGGATCACATTGACGGCGAAAAACGCCAGTTGTTCATTGAGTTTCTAGAACGTTCATGCACCGCTGAGTTTTCTGGGTTCTTGCTTTACAAAGAATTGGGACGCAGGCTCAAAGACAAAAATCCAGTGCTCGCCGAGGGTTTCAACCTGATGTCCCGCGACGAAGCGCGGCACGCCGGATTCCTCAACAAAGCGCTGTCCGACTTTAATTTGTCCCTGGATTTGGGTTTCTTGACAAAGAGCCGCAGTTACACATTCTTTAAGCCGAAGTTTATTTTCTACGCGACTTACTTGTCGGAAAAAATCGGTTATTGGCGCTACATCACGATTTATCAGCACTTAAAAGCCCATCCTGAAGACCAGATTTATCCGATTTTCCGATTCTTTGAAAATTGGTGCCAGGATGAAAACCGCCACGGAGATTTCTTCGATGCGGTGATGAGAGCTCAGCCTCAGATGTTGAATGATTGGCGCGCTAAGCTTTGGTGCCGTTTCTTCTTGCTGTCAGTGTTCGCGACAATGTATCTCAATGATATCCAGCGCGCCGGTTTTTATCGATCGCTCGGACTCGATGCTCGCGAATACGACATCGAAGTGATTAAAAAGACCAACGAAACAGCAGGCCGCGTATTCCCTGTCATGCTTGACGTGAACAATCCAGAATTTTATGAACGCCTGGATATTTGCCTCAAGAACAATCAGCAGTTGACTGCAATTGTTGCTTCTAATACTCCGAAATTCTTGCAGTTCTTCCAAAAATTGCCTTTGTATCTGTCGAACGGCTGGCAATTAGTGAAGCTGTACTTCATGAAAACAATTGAATCACCTTCAGTACAGGGTGCTGTGCGTTAAGTTTTGATTTTTCATCCTCTGTGACGGCGGTTCTGCGACAAGCGGAGCCGCTTTTTTTGGATATAATGTTAGATTAGTCTTGATGGGCGTCGCTCTGAGGATATTATGGTTGTACAAACAGAAAAACGCTACTGCACTCCCGAAGAATATCTGCAATTAGAGGAAGCTGCGGAGTTTAAAAGTGAATACCGCGATGGAGAAATAGTGCCAATGACAGGTGGAACAACCAATCACAATGAAATCGCAGGTAATTTTTATGCCCGCTTTAAATTGACTTTGGGAATGCCGAACTATCGCGTGTATATGGGTGACGTGCGTTTGTGGATGTCGCAATATCGCCTTTACACTTATCCCGATGTCATGGTGATTTCTGGAGAGCCTGCTTATGAGGGCAGCGGTACGACTACGGTAACTAATCCGGTGCTGGTTGTTGAGGTTTTGTCAAATTCAACCAAAGATTATGACCGAGGCGATAAATTTCAGTATTATCGATCTATCTCCAGTCTTCGAGAATATATTATGATTGACCAATATAAATTTTATGTTGAACAATTTGCTAAGAATTCAGAAAATAAATGGGTATTAACAGAATATACAACGGCGGATGAAGTTATGACATTAAGTGCGATCGAGTTTCAAATTCAATTAAGCGAACTTTACCAAGGAGTTAATTTTGAGATGAAGGGTGAGTAATATGATATCGGGAAGACGCAACTCTTTTGCAGACTACAAAGCAGATGGACACAACTGGATCACCTTGACTGCCGGAGAATACTATCCCGATATATTGCAGGAGGCTTGCCAACTTTACGAACCTGTTCTAGTAATGTTTGGGCAATTACTCAGGACTTCTGAATCATCAGTGCGTCTATTTATACAGATTTCAGAGGTTCCCAGCACATGGATGCGAGTTCAACTTTTTAGGGTGTTTCGCAAGTATGTTAGCCCTGAGATTCCAGTTGAAATGCTCAGAAGGAAAAAAAAGACAGCGGATATTTGCAATCAGTTTGGAGCACGTTTTAGGTCTGTTCAAGAAGTTCAAGCTGCTTATATGACCAAGAATTTCAAAGGTGGTACCCGCCACGTGATTTATCCGTGGAATCAATCCAAAATCTAAAATCTAAAATCCTCAAGAAAGAGCATTTATCTCGCGCAAGTCAATCTAAAATCTAAAATCTAAAATCTAAAATCGATTGACTCGTCCAATTCCCGATGAGGCAATGTCGGCTCTATTGTGGGAATACAAAAGTCGCGGAAAAAAGGGATACGACTTAACTGAAAGATTTTTCTCCTTATTCCGCTTACACTTTCCCTACTTGGCAATCAGAGGGCCAGAGCGAGCTGGAAAAGATATCCTGATGGGAAATGTCTTCGTCAACTATCCCAACCCAAAACGTCCTGTTGATTTTGTGATTTACGATATTAATGAAAATGACTTGCTGGCAATAGGATTGGCAAGATATGATTCAGATAGAGGCGGTGCACAAGAAGACGACCGAACAGGTGGTTATCGTAGCTGCGCTGATGAAATCCTCAGTTATACACAAAATCATAACTTAAGAACTAAAGTAATTTTCCTGAATGATGGGCCTGGTCTCTTACTCGGATCGATGTGGGATGACTACGCAAATATTGAAAATAGCTGGCCAGATAAGATTATTGTATTGACACTGCGTATGGTTCCAGATCGGATTACAGTGGAATGGCTGCGTTCTTGAAAATAGGAGTGACAATGGCTACGGGTATTTCAAAAAAACAATCGCAGGGTGAAGCTGCATCTAATTTTAGTGAAAGCCCATTAAATAATAGCTTGGATGCGTGCTTTTCATATCCAGGAAAAGTGCCTGCAAGTGAAGTTTTAGACACTCATCAAGCTGAATGTGTAAAACTGTGGTCTAGCAATGAACAGCTATGTCTGGCAAATGAAAACCGTCTTTACTATGGAGATAATTTACCAATTTTAGCATCTTTACTTAAAGATAGTTCAGTAAAAGGTAAAGTAAGATTAATTTATATAGATCCGCCTTTTGCAACTAAAAGTGTGTTTCAATCACGTTCTCAGACTGAGGCTTATTCTGACTTATTAGGAGGGAACAGCTATATTGAATTTATTCGTCAGAGGTTGATACTCTTGAGAGAGTTATTAGCTGATGACGGCTCAATATATGTCCATCTTGATGATAAAATGGCCTTTTATATCAAGGTGATTATGGATGAAATTTTTGGTCAACGTAATTTTAGAAATTGGATTACTCGGAAAAAATGTAATCCAAAGAACTACACAAAAAAGACTTACGGCAATGTTTCAGATTTTATCCTGTTTTATAGTAAATCAGATACTTATGTCTGGAATCGTCCTGTTGAAGAATGGACAGATAAGCGCGCCAACAAAGAATATGAATACATTGAAAAGGAAACTGGACGGCGATATAAAAAGGTTCCGATTCATGCGCCTGGAGTGCGAAATGGCGAAACTGGAAAGTCTTGGCGAGGGATGAATCCGCCACCAGGAAAGCATTGGCAATTTCCACCTCAAACACTAGATGAAATGGATGCTAGAGGGGAAATATATTGGTCTGCAACAGGAAATCCCCGTCGCAAGATATATTTGGATAGCAGTAGCGGGATTCCCGTACAAGATATTTGGCTAGAGTTTCGCGATGCTCACAATCAGAATATTAAAATTACAGGTTATCCAACAGAGAAAAACCGCGATCTAGTTAGTAGAATTATTCGAGCTTCATCAAATCCTGATGATTTAGTGCTCGATTGCTTTGCCGGTTCGGGTACGACTTTGAGTGTTGCTTCGGAGTTTGGGAGGAGATGGATAGGAATTGATAATAGTTCTGAGGCGATCGCAACTACTTTGCGCCGTTTTGCTAAGGGTTGCGAACGGATGGGCGATTTTGTCAGCCAGCAAACATCCCTACACCAAAATCCATCGGATGACGAGTCTCGCCAATTATCGCTTTTTAACTTAGATGAATCTATATTTCAAGCTGAGTCTCCCTTAGAAAAAAGCGAGATGATTAATAACTTTGATCTTTATGCAACTGATTCGTTTGCTGGGGAACTAGAAAATATTGTGAGGCAATGGATAGAATGGCAGTAGCAGCGTACAAAAACAATCACAAAAAGCATTCTGCCACATCGCAAAAATTTGCTCGACTATTACCATATAAGATTTATCAGCAATTAACCTGACTTGATATCATAACTGTTTTCCCTAAAATTTATCGCCATTCCCCCTGAAGCGTAAAAGCCGCCCAATAATAAGGAGAACGCCACTCTTCCTGCTTCAACATTTCCAGTTGCGCCGCCCTCAAGGCTGCCGCTGGCGTTAACCCTTTTTGCAGCATTCCCTGATAGAAACTCGACATTAAGTTAGCCGTTCCTTCATCATCCACATTCCATAAACTCACCACAACTCGCTTCGCCCCAGCATACATAAATCCCCGCGTTAATCCTACCATGCCCTCGCCTTGAATGTTCTGCCCTAATCCTGTTTGACAGGCACTTAACACTACTAAATCTGCTGCTAATTTGAGATTGAAAATATCAGTCAGTCGCAGGAATCCGTTTAAAGGGTTGCCCTTTTCATCTATCAGCGACAAGATGATTCCTGATAGTTCCGGGTTAGTGCTATTCGCTAAACCGTGAGTGGCAAAATGAATGATTTTATATTGGCTTAAGTTCTGACTGGTTGCTGCGGCGCGGCTGGCTGCAAAATCCAAGGATTGGGTGCGAGAATTAGCTGGTACTAACGCTTGAATGATTTGAGCTTCTTGGCGAGTGAATTTTAAACGGTCAAACTGTACGTTATTGTCCCCTCTGGAGCGACTTAAACCGAGATTTGCTGATTCTACCGCTTGCTGAGTGGTGGCTGAAGAAGAATTTTTAACTCGTTCATCGTTAGGACTAAAAACTGGATCGGCGAGCATTGCTAAAGTCCGAGTTGGGGGTTGTCTGTCATTGTAGTTTTGTCTTAAGATTCCCAAGGTGGAAGCGGAAGGCAGCAGCACGATTTCATGGTCTACAATTAAAGGCGGATTCGGATTTTTACCGGGTGTTTCGGGGAGCGAGAGGGCGGCAAAGGGGAGGTAATTGAGAATGCCATCGCCAACAATCAGCAGGCGCTTTTGAGCGAGTTGTGCTGCTACGGGCTGTAAAATAATTTGACTAAGCGTGTTGTTAGCTTCAGCAACTCGATCGGGAATGTTTCGGTAGCGCGGGTTAGTCACAGCATTGCGGAAATTGCGGACGGCTTTTTCGATGTCAACCTGTTTGGGCAATTCATAACTGGTGATACTGGTTTTAGTCACAGCCCAGAGATAGCTACGATGTTTCCCTAAAGAATACTGGAGTAAAATGGTATTGTCATCGAGGATTTGTTGTTGAATCTGTGCCAGCGTTAGAGGTTGCGGTTGGGTGAGGGTGGCGTACCGGGGACTGGTGGAGCGGATTTGGGCTTGAATGTCCTGATATTGTCCTAGTAAAGTTTGCCGTTTTTGGTCTAATTCTACTTTTTCTGCGGGGGTATGATTGGGGCGGCTTAGAGTTTCGATTCGGCGTGTTTCTAAGGCATCGAGTTGCTGTTGTAAATTGCGTTCTTGCTGCAATAATTCCGGGGCGACACCTTGCCGAATATCGGCGTTTGCTTCTTGAAGAAGTTCGAGAAGGCTGCGGGCACGGGAACTTTCGCTGGCTTCTAAGGCTTTGCGATCGTAACCAGAGTTGGGATTGGTTTTGTGCAGTTCCATTAACAGGTCAATGTATAACTGGTAATAGTGTTGTACCGTGGCAAAGTATGAGATACGGAGTTCGTGGTTGGTAATTTTGGTGCGGAGGTTTTCGATGATTTTGATGGAGGTTTCAATGTCAGTGAGGGCTGCGATTAAATTGCCTCGATCGCCTTTGAGAATAGCCCTATTGTAGAGGGTGAGGGCTTCCCCAGGACGATCGCCCACAGTGCGAAACAGCGGCAGGGCTTGGTTGAAATATTCTTCTGCTTTCTCCAGTTTTCCCAATTCTGAGTAAGTATTACCTACATTGTTGAGGCTGTTGGCTTCTCCACGCCTATCGCCCGCTTTTTGTCTCAAATCGAGGGCTTGTTTGTAGTAGTCGAGGGCTGTTTGTTTTTCTCCCAAATCATAGTAGACTATGCCAATATTGTTGAGGATAGTGGCTTCCTTAGTCCGATCGCCCATAGCCCGGAATAAGGGAAGGGCTTGGTTAAGATACTCTTTTGCTTTCTGTTTTTCTCCCAAATCGTTGTAGGCTAAGCCGATGTTGTTGAGTGTGGTGGCTTCCGCAGTGCGATTGACCAAAGATCTATCGCTGTTTGCGGGTAGGTTCGAGATGTTGCTGAGGTTGATACTTGCTTCAGGGCGATCGCCCATTTCCCGAATTAAGGAAAGGACTTGGTTATAGTAGTCGATGGCTTGCTGTTTCTCTCCCAAAGCATAGTAGACGGCCCCAATGTTGTTGAGGATGAGGGCTTGCACAGGGCGATCGCGTATAGTCTGATGCCAAGAAAGAGCTTGCTTGTAGTAGTTCAGGGCTTGCTGTCTGTCTCCTAATCTATTAATAATGAAGCCGATTTGATTCAGCGTGTAAGCTTCGTCCTCCCAATTTCTAAGCATTCGATAAAGCGAACGCGCTGCATCAAACTTTTGCAAGGCATCCTGGTAAGATGCTGCTGTTTCCTGAGCCAATAGTCGCTTAGCTTCCTGAAGCAATCGCTCGGCTTCATCTGTTTTTTGATTTAATAGTTGTTGGTTTTTCTGAATTAATCGATCGGCTTCTCCATCCGGGATTTGATTTCTACTGAGATCGAGGGTTGTCAGATATACCAATCCCGCTAAAGGTTTGATATCTGCGATTTGATTTCTACTGAGGTCTAGGTTAGTTAGATTTGTCAATCCCGCTAAAGGTGTGGCATCTGCGATTTGATTTCTACTGAGGTCTAGGGTGGGCAGATTTGTCAATCCCGCTAAAGGTTTCACATCTGCGATTTGATTTGATGCGAGGAAAAGCACTATCAGATTTGTCAATCCCGATAATGGTTTCACATCTGCAATTTTATTGCCACTCAAATAAAGAAAGTTTAACTCAGTCATTCTCGATAAAGGTGTCACATCTACAATTTGATTAGATGCGAGGGACAGCCCTGTTAGATTAGTCAATCCCGCTAAAGGTTTTACATCTACGATTTGATTAGCTTCGAGGAAAAGCTCTGTCAGATTAGTCAGTCCCGATAATGGTTTCACGTCTGAGATTTGATTGAAATTGAGGACGAGATATCTCAGATTAGTCAGTCCCGATAAGGGTTGCACATCTGTTATTTGATTTCTACTGAGGTTGAGCCTTCTCAGATTGGTGAATTTTGATAATGGTTTGATATCGACTATTTGATTGTCAGCTAGGTAAAGTAGTGTGAGATTAGTCAGTCCCGATAATGGTTTCACGTCAGAGATTTGATTGGAAGTGAGGGTGAGAAATCTCAGATTAGTCAGTCCCGATAAGGGTTGCACATCTGTTATTTGATTTCTACTGAGGTTGAGTTCTCTCAGATTGGTTAATTTTGATAATGGTTTGATATCGACTATTTGATTGCGAATTAGGGAAAGTTCTGTGAGATTAGTCAGGGTTTTTTGAGCGCGATCGCACTCTTGTGTTTTTGCTTTTGATAGCAACACCTCCACCGTATGTCTGGCTTCAGGGGTCAAATTCTCTTTGTGGGTACAGAAATCAGCAAAACTTTCAAATGTCTGGGGAGTTGGCGCGGCGGCAGATCCCATCAGGATAGTCGCACCTACAGCTAACCCCCAACGCCCCCAAGTCGAAAGTATGGGATTCATAAGCACTCGCTCAAAAAAGACATGATTAGCTGCTATCATAATCTATCGCACCTTGTGATGCACCCTTTTCCTTCCTGCTTGCCAATTAGATCGGGAGCATTTGGTGAAACAATAGTCGCTACTGCTTCTCGCTGCACTCTCCAAGCATTATTAGAAGCCGGGTTTAAGAAACTGGGTATTTCAAAAAAACCCGGTTTCTCCTCAAAAATTCGGTTTCTGCAAAAGTCCTATTTTACGTTACTCTATACTCAGGAATTTTAAATTAGCGATCGCCCTCAAATTTAGGATCTATTATTTGCTGCTGTTTTATGAAAATCAAAAAACAACAATTTAACAAATCGAATGTTATTTTCTCCCTAGCCATGCTCGCTGTGTTCCTCCTATCCTTAACTCTCCGCTTTTGGGAACTAGAGCGATTTAACACTTTAGTATTTGACGAGGTTTATTACGCTAAATTTGCCAACGATTATCTCACAAAAACTCCTTTTTTCAACGCTCACCCACCTCTGAGCCAGTACATAATTGCGATCGGCATTTGGATCGGCACTCACCTTCCCTTCGGCAAAACTGCCGTCAACAGTATGGCTGGCTCCCTGCTTTCCCCTTGGGATTACCGCTGGCTGAATGCTCTCACAGGTTCCTTTATTCCCCTAGTTGTGGGAGCCCTAGCTTATCAGCTAGTTCGGCGCCGCACCTTTGCTTTTATTGCTGCTTTATTGATGGCCTGCGACGGTTTGTTTTTAGTTGAGTCTCGCTACGCGCTGAACAACATTTATCTGGTTTTATTTGGGATTTTAGGTCAGTTATTTATTTTAAAATCCGTAGAAGCAGAAGGGAAAAAGCGCTGGCTTTGGCTGGTACTAGCCGGGATAGGCTTCGGCGCATCTGCGGCTATCAAATGGAACGGATTGTGGTTTCTTTTCGGTACTTATCTAATTTTAATCTGTGCTTGGGCAGTTCGTTTCATCCAGGGTAACAGAGGAAATGAAGAACAAAGCCGCGAGGGAGATTCACCTCTAATTCCTGCCGAAAGTCCAGTACAAAAACTGACTCAACTCAATTTTATAGAACTCGGCTTGAGTCTAGCTATTATTCCTATTCTAGTTTACAGCATCTCTTGGATTCCTCACCTGCACTTTAATCCAACTCCCAATTTCTGGCAGATGCAAACGGAAATTTTGACTTATCACCAGCGGATTAAAAGTGGCCCAGATGTACATCCTTACTGTTCCACGTGGTACAGTTGGCCTTTGATGCTACGCCCCATAGTTTACTTCTACAAAACTGCTAGCAGCAATGCCCAACCAGATCCGGTTTTGCCGCCTTTACCTGAAGGTGCAAATCAGGCAATTTTTGACGTTCACGCGATGGGAAATCCCTTCCTTTGGTGGCTATCAACCTTAGCTTTACTGCTAGTAATAGGAGTTTTAGTTCACCGGATTTTGGTGTGGCTGCAAACGCGCAGCGAGGCTTCTGTTGACACGATAGAACAGCAGTGGCCGATTTTGTTTCCGCCGACTGCTGAAATGTGGCTGGCGTTATATTTAATAGTTAATTGGGCTGCTAATTTGCTGCCTTGGGTGAAGGTGACTCGCTGCATATTTTTGTACCATTATATGGGCTGTTCTGTGTTTTCAGGCTTAGCACTTGCTTGGTGGGTTGACAGGTGGCTGCACAGCCCTCAAACTCGACTCCGAGGGATGGGGGTAACAATTATTTTTCTGGTTTTGGGTGCTTTTATTTTCTGGATGCCTATCTATTTGGGACTGCCTTTGTCGCAAATGGAATGGAAAATTCGGATGTGGCTGCCGTCTTGGGTTTAAGTTAAAAATAATTCCTTTATGAACGGGCAAGATGCCCGTTCCACAAGAAAATTAAGTTTTGTGGAACAGGCCGGAAAGCCGTTTCACAAGAAAATTAAGTTTTGTGGAACAGGCATCTTGCCTGTTCCTAACGGGCAAGATGCCCGTTCCACAAGAAAATTAAGTTTTGTGGAACAGGCATCTTGCCTGTTCCTAACGGACAAGATGCCCGTTCCACAAGAAAATTAAGTTTTGTGGAACAGGCATCTTGCCTGTTCCTAACCAAGGTGCAAGATGTAAGTTATAACATTTATGACAAAGGTGAGTTTGCCAAAGCAAGCATTATTTTTGATAGAGTGCTCGATAAACTGGTTCGCCCCGTTTCAGAGTAGCAATTTCTCTTTCTGTAGCAACAGGCAGGGGATTTTCGGTTAACCATTCGCCATCATTTTGACGTTTAAAACTGGGGTGAGATGAAAAGCGATCGCACATTTCTCTTTCTACTTCCTCAATATCTGACTGGATAAAAACTTCACCGCCAATTGCCAGATAAGTTGCCAATTCATTAACTAATTCCTGCTGCACCACCCGCCGTTTGTGGTGCTTTTTCTTGAACCACGGATCGGGAAATTGAATGCTAACGTGCTGCAAAATACCTGCGGGTAAAGTTTCTAAAATGGGCTTCAGGGAACTATTCGCATTGCAAAACAAATAGTGCAAATTTGTCAAGCCTTTTTCGTCGCGCCAAAGATTCGCCTCTTCTACCAGAGGTTCGCGAATTTCTAATCCGAGAAAGTTCCAGTCTGTTTGGATTTGCGCCATGTGCCACAAAAACCGTCCTCTGCCGCAGCCAATATCTAAATGCAGCGGTAAATTTAAGTCGGAATAGATTTTAGTCCAATCCGGGGGACTTGCAGATGCTTGATATTTAATTGATAGGGGATTGACGTGTTCCCGCACTCTTACTCTTGCCAATTTTGCTGTCTCCTGAATGTAATTTTTAACCGCTGATGAAGGCAGATGAACGTAGATTTACGCAGATAAATATTGATTTTTGCGATGTTGTTCCCTACTTTTTAATTAATGAGCAATCTTAAATTGCCGAGTGACAATTTTAAATTGCTCATTATTGCATTAGGCCTCTGGTTCGAGGCCTGCTGCTCTTAATTGTGCAGCTAGTCGATCGGCTCGCTGTTGAACATTTGCTTTTTCCTGCCGTTCCCTTTCTACCATTTCTGCTCCCCACAATAACATCTCTCCGCTTTCATTCCACCACCGCAACCAATATCCCGTTCTTTCGCCTTTTGTTCCCTGCCAAACACCCAGAAATAACCCAAGTCCGGCAATCCAATAACGATTGTTTGCATCGGCTTGCTGTTTTTCATACTGTGCTGATGAATTCAAATGATATACTATTAAATCTCCGCTCGCAGGTTCAAAAATTACATAGATTGGAGCTTGTAATATTTGTTCGTAAAAATGCCATTTTCCGGGGAGATAAGTTTGTTTTGCAGAATATTCATCCTGATAACTAGGAGGATTCTCTGGCAAAAACTCCATGACAATTGCCGGAATGTCTCCTTCTAGGTTGGGGGTATAACTGCGACGAATTTCTCGATCGGGAAGGGGGTGTACGTTGGTGGCATAAAACAGATCGGGAGTTTTTATAACTAGCTTATCGTTGAAATTTACACAAATCGCCAGATGAGGCGCAACTAATGTTCCCTCCAAAATTAGCCCCGCAATTTCTAAGCTTTCCCGTAAGGCGGCGGCGAGCAAAGGCTGGTCGATATCTTGCAGGGGGTGCTCGTCTAAAATGAAATCTTTTGGCAATTTTTCCCAGGATATTTTGAATTGAATTGGATTGAATGTCATGGTATTTTACCTCTTACTAAGAATGCGGTAGAACTGCTGGCAATGATTTTCGCTAGAATAGCCTCGCCTATTTTTTAAGCTTCTGGTTCAATGCCTAATGCTCTTAATTGTGCGGCCAATATGGACGATCGTTCTCGTTCTTGTTCGGCCCGTTCCCTTTCTTGTTCGGCTTGTTGTTGAGCGATAGCCCTTTCCTGCCGTTCTTGTTCGGCTTGTTGTTGAGCGATAGCCCTTTCCTGCCGTTCTCTTTCTACCATTTCTGCACCCCACAATAACATCTCTGAACTTTCATCCCACCACCGCAACCAATATCCGGTTCTTTCGGCTTTTGTGCCATACCAAACACCTAGAAATAATCCAACTCCAGAAATCCAATAACGGCCGAAAGCATCGGGTGGTTGTACTTCATACTTTCCTGATGAATCCAAATGGTAGACTTCTAACACTCCGGCGGCTGGTTCAAAAAGTGCATAGACTGGCACTCGCAATATTTGCTCGTAAAAAAACCATTTGCCGGGGGGATAAGTTTTTTTCCGAGAATATTCATCGTTGGCAGTAGCTGATAAAAATTCCATCACGATCGCCGGAATTTCCCCTTCTAAGTTGGGAGTGTAACTGCGGCGAATTTCTTGATTTTCCAGCGGCTGGACGTTGCGGGCATAAAACCAATCTGGTGCTTTGATAACTAGCTTGCTGTCTACTGTCGCACAAATTCCCATGTTTGGGGCAACTAATATTCCTGCTACTATTAGCCCCGCGATTTCTAAGATTTCCCGCAACGCTGCAGCGAGCAAGGGCTGGTCGATATTTGCCACAGGTTCCTCATCTAAAATGAAGTCGTCTGGCAATTTTTCCCAGGTAATTTTTAAGTCGGCTGTACTGGCTGTCACGGTATTTTACCTCTTACGGAGACTGCTGGAGCGCGGCTCGCAATACTTCGCGGTGAAAGAGCGATCGCTCTACTATAAATTTTATCCTGTCTGGCGATAAGGCGTGGCCGTTAGCATAGTGTTCGATCCAGATTTTGCTGATTAAATAAGGATCGTCTGGCAATTCTGATAATAAGTATCCCGGCATTTCTAACTCATCCATCAATTGACTGACTTTCGGATCGTAGCTGAGGGCAAAACAGCGGCATTCTTCGGATGCTGCCATAATTAAACTGTGGTAGCGCATCCCGATCGCCATTTCGACTCCCCGGAACACTCCTTTCAATTTTCTGGGGTCTTCTAAACTGAGAATGCGGCTCGTTTTGGGCAGGGCTTCGTGCAAATGTTTCGCGATTTCTAAGTCGTAAGACGCTTGAAAAGGCAGCAGCAAAATTAAGGTGCGTGTTGCTTTTTGAAAGTCAACTAAAGCTTGAGTTAAGATTGACAAACGGGCGGGAGTTAGTGTAGAGTGAGAACGCAAACAAACAGCCACTCTGGGCGCAGGTAAATCCCACAAACCCGACACGGGGGAATTCTCCAAAGCCCACACGGGATCGGGCGCTAAAGTAAAGGGAATTTGCCAATCTGCAAGTAAAGTAGCTGAACCTTTATCCCGCACGCTGACGCCGGTGCATCCAGCAAAACAGCGCTGAGATAACTTGCGAGTCATTTCGCGCTTCAAAGGCCCAATTCCCTGGGCCCAAGCAACAGTTTTTAAGCCCATCTGCTGCGCTAATCCCATTAAACCCCCATAATAGAAAGGGCTCACAATGCTAGTAGCGTCTTGGATTAAACTACCGCCGCCCCAGATTAGGGCGTCGGAGGTGCGGAGTGCTTCGATAACTTGAAAGGCATTCATGCGATCGCGCGCAGCTACCCCGTACCGCTGATTGGTCTCGACAGGATTGCCAGACAGGACGATCGGCGTCACGCCATCTGGTAACATTTGCAGTAGCGATGCCAACAGCGCCTCGTCGCCGCCGTTGCCTTTACCGTAATAGCCGCACAAAATTGCTCGCATTTCTACTCTTTTATTTGTTTGTGATGGGGAATCTAACGATTTTAGATTTTAGATTTTAGATTTTAGATTTTTTTGAGATTTGAGATTTGCTCCTACTACCAAAAAAATGCTACTGTCATCAAGCTTCAAGGCTTTACGTCATCAGTCAGCTCAAATCGCAAATCTAATAAAATCTCGAATCGCTAATCTAAAATTATATGACCAGCCCAAAAACAGGTACAAGCCCCGACTTAAGTCGTGGATGCTCCTAAAATTTTAGACCAAAGCTCAAGCTCCAAGATTCATCTGTGGAGTAGATCTAAAATCTAAAATCTAAAATCTAAAATCGACTGACTCATCATATTTTATATGACAGTTGCGTAAGTCCCGATCGATAAATCTTTCATCTTCCTTCACCATACAAAAAATGCACGCTTTGTCAATTCCCACCTGGATTATTCACGTCTCTAGCGTCGTCGAGTGGATTGCCGCCATCTGGTTAATTTGGACTTACGGCGAAGTCACTCAAAACCGAGCTTGGTGGGCCCTTTCCGCCGCAATGCTGCCCGCTCTCGTCAGCGCTATGTGTGCCTGTACATGGCACTATTTTGACAACTCTCCCGCCCTAGAATGGATCGTTACCCTGCAAGCCGCGATGACTCTCATCGGCAATTTTACTTTGTGGGCGGCAGCTTGGTGGATTTGGCGATCGGCTCAGCCAGCAGAGAAAATTAAAGATTAAAAAAAGGAGAAACTAAGTGAAAAATAGCACTATTTGGGTAAAATTTGTCGCAAGTTTGCTGTTGTTGACAGCCGGATTATTGCTTCCCAGCCAAGCGAGCAACATTCCCGTACAAGTCGCCCAACAACCTAACTGCAAAAGTCCTCAAACCACGCTAGACATGAATATGTGTTCTAGTCAAGAGTTTGAGGCGGCCGACAAAAAGCTCAATCAAGTCTATCAGCAACTGCAAGCAAAAATCAGCAGTAGACAAAAGCAGAGGTTGACTGCGGCACAGCGTACTTGGATTAAATTTCGAGATGAAAATTGTGAGTATGCAAAAGGGCAGTTTGAAGGCGGTAGTTTGGCGGCTTCTACCTACGGTTATTGCAGGGCCAGAGTGACGCAAGAACGGATTAAAGATTTGGAAGGTTATTTGAAACAAGCAAATTTGTAAAAGCTCGATCGATATTTAGGGGTCTACACAGTGCTAACCCTAGGATATGGAACTATGGTTTTTTTGCACTTACCTAGTTAGCGAAAGAATTAGTAGCAATTAAACCTGCCTCAATCAACAATCCATCGAGACTGTCCACCAGTCCATCAAGACAATGTAAAATTTGCCGATCGCCTGCAGGTAACGAAATAGAATTAGTTAGACTGTGAATCTGCCTCTCCAAATCTTCCGGCAATTTTGAACACAAAGCTGTTGCCCTTTCTACCAGACGCTTTTCGCCCGGATGAGGGATAGAATTAACAGCAAAAACAATATCAAAATAACTGCCTAAAAAAGCTGCTGTTCGATGGATAATACTTACTGAATCGCGGCGCAAAACAGCGGATTCTAGCTGGTGGCGAAATGAAAAAATCTGGTGGCGCAAAATCGGATAATTTTTGGCAATTATTGCTTGACGGAGTTGTTCGGGATAAGGTCGATCCACATTGGCTTGCAATTGCTGAAACCAACCGTCTCTGTCATACAATGATAATGAGGTGAGAACGTTCCACCAAAAACAGGTTGAATAACCTACTGATGCTTGATGTTTGACCAGGATGCGATCGAGTTCTTCTTCGATCCATTCGGGCTTGCGGTACATAATATCTATACCGCAACCAGTGTTAATATCTATCCACTCGTCACCGGGTTCCCAAAATTGATTGTTGATGGCGATGCGATCGGAAAATTGTCTCGCTATCGCCTCCCGTATGTCAACAGAAATTTCATCTTTAACATACACGTAAAAATCAAAATCAGACGACTCATCCGTAACTATAGTTGTTCGAGAACCTGCTAAAACGACGGCTACAACTTGAGGCAAACTGCTAAACTGCTGCCCAATAGTTTGAGCCAGTGGGGGAATTTCTTCGAGAGCTAATTGATAATTGTGCAGCATTTAATTACCTTGCTTGGCACTTAAAAAATTCCAGCTAATGCTTAACTCTAGCACTCAATATTTTAACGCATAACTGTGAACTCGTAACTCAACAATTGATAATTGTTAACAAATACGGCGGAGGCGAACTGATGCGTTGCGACATCGTATCCCCACCAAAATTATCTCAAAAGTAACATAAAACTTTGTTTTTTTATTTTACCCTTTGACACGCGGATAGTGTAGAATCTAAAATCTAAAATCTAAAATCTAAAATCTAAAATCCCTATGTCCTTCGTTGGTTTGCACATTCACAGCGATTATAGCTTACTAGATGGGGCTTCTCAGCTACAGCAGCTCGCAGAACGGGCGGTGGAATTGGGGATGCCCGCGATCGCCCTTACTGACCACGGGGTGATGTACGGGGCGATCGAGCTAATCAAAGTTTGCCGAAATAAAAATATCAAGCCGATTATTGGCAATGAAATGTATGTCGTCAACGGCGACATTGAAGTAAAAGTTCGAGGTAGAAGAAAATACCATCAAGTTGTTTTAGCTAAAAATACCCAAGGTTATAAAAACCTCGTCAAACTAACCACAATTTCCCATTTAAAGGGAATGCCTGAAAGAGGTATTTTTGCCCGACCTTGCATCAACAAGGAACTGCTAAAACAATACTCCGAAGGTTTAATTGTTACCAGTGCTTGTTTGGGTGGCGAAGTTCCCCAAAACATTCTGCAAAACAAGCTAGATAAGGCCCGCGAAGTCGCCAAAGAGTATCAAGAAATATTTGGGGAAGATTACTATTTAGAAATTCAAGACCACGGTTCCCCGGAAGACCGGATTGTTAATGTTGAAATCGTTAAAATTGCCCGCGAACTCAAGATTAAAATAATTGCCACCAATGATTCTCACTATATTTCCTGCAACGACGTAGAAGCACACGATGCTTTGCTGTGCATTAACACCAACAAACTGATTGAAGAAGACAAGCGGATGCGCTACAGCGGTACTGAATATCTTAAGTCCGCAGAGGAGATGGCGCAACTGTTTCGAGATCATTTGGATGATGAAACAATCAAAGAGGCGATCGAAAATACCCTAGAAGTCGCAAATAAAGTATCGAGATACGAGCTCACAGGAGAAGCTCGGATTCCCACAATTCCAATTCCCCCCGAACATACAGCCGATACTTATGTAGAAGAAATATCCTGGCTGGGACTGTTAGAACGCCTCAAAGCCCGCACCAGAAATGAAATCCCCCCAGTCTACAAACAAAGACTAGAATACGAACTGAAAATGCTTCAGCAGATGGGCTTTTCAGAATACTTTTTAGTAGTTTGGGACTACATAAAATATGCGAGAGACAACGATATTCCAGTAGGGCCGGGACGCGGTTCGGCCGCAGGTTCTCTAGTGGCCTACGTCCTCAAAATCACCAATATAGACCCCGTACATCACGGACTACTATTCGAGCGATTTCTCAATCCCGAACGGAAATCCATGCCAGATATTGATAGCGATTTCTGCATAGAAAGGCGGGACGACATGATTAAATACGTTACTGAAAAATATGGTAGCGACCGCGTAGCGCAAATTATTACTTTCAACAGAATGACATCAAAAGCTGTCTTGAAAGATGTTGCCAGGGTGTTAGGTATTCCCTACAAAAAAGCCGACGAAATGGCAAAATTAATTCCCGTGTCCAGGGGAAAACCGGAAAAACTTAAAGTGATGATTTCCAATGAAACACCTGCACAGGAATTTAAAGACAACTATGAAAATACAATTTGCATAAATGCAGAAACAGGTACTGAAGTCCCAGTTCGTCAGTGGATTGACATGGCAATTCGTATTGAGGGAACTAACAAAACCTATGGTGTTCACGCGGCAGGTGTGGTAATTTCTTCCGAGCCGTTGGATGAACTTGTACCGCTGCAAAAGAATAATGAGGGGGCTGTGATTACCCAATATTTCATGGAAGATTTGGAATTTTTGGGGCTGCTGAAAATGGACTTTTTGGGATTGAAAAATTTAACAACGCTCCAGAAAACTGTTGATTATATTAAGCAAACCCAAAATCTAATTGTAGATCCAGAAATGTTACCTTCTGATATAGAGCGCAGAGCTCAAGAGACTTTTGGCCGAATCAAAAAGTTACCCGATGATGTAGATAAAACCTATAGACTTTTAGAAAGAGGAGATTTAGAAGGTATTTTTCAGCTAGAATCATCGGGAATGCTGGATGTAGTGAAAAAACTCAAACCTTCCTGTCTGGATGATATTTCTTCTATTTTGGCACTTTACCGACCTGGGCCGCTGGATGCAGGTTTGATTCCTCAGTTTATTGACTGCAAGCACGGTAAAACAGTTGAGTACGATCATCCGCTATTAGAGCCGATTTTAAAAGAGACTTACGGAACGCTTTGCTTTCAAGAGCAAATTATGCGGATGGCTCAAGATTTGGCGGGATATTCTTTGGGGCAAGCTGACTTGCTGCGGCGGGCAATGGGCAAGAAGAAAGCTGATGAAATGCAGAAGCAAAAAGAAACGTTTATCGACGGCGCAACTAAGAATGGAGTCAGTCAAAGAATAGCTGATAAACTGTTCGCACAGATGCTGCAATTCGCGGAATATTGCTTGAGCTATGACACGAAGATATTGACTGTGGAATATGGGCCGATGGCTATTGGCAAAATTGTTGAGGAAAAAATTGAATGTACTGTTTATAGTGTTGATAGCAACGGTTATATTTATACACAGTCAATTGCACAGTGGCATCGCCGGGGGCAGCAGGAGGTCTTTGAGTATTGCCTGGAAGATGGCTCGATAATTCGCGCCACAAAAGATCACAAGTTTATGACTGTTGGCGGTCAAATGCTGCCCATTGACGAAATCTTTGAACAAGGATTAGACTTAAAACAAATCAACTCTAGCTCAGATATATAAAATGTATCTCGACTATAGGCAGCTAAAATCGGAACACAAGGAACAAATCATTTCTGCTTTTAATCACGGCATGGAGTGTCGAGACATTCCTAACTACCTTGGTGTGAGCGAAAGAGCAGTTTCAAGGGTTTTAAAAGAAGCCGACATTAATACTAAGCGGCGAAACCGCTATACTTTAAATGAGAGCTATTTTGATGTAATTGACTCTCAAGCTAAAGCTTATTTATTAGGATTGATAGCTGCTGATGGCTGCGTTACTCAAACTAATTATGTAGCTTTTGAATCTATTGACAAAGAACTTACAGAAATGCTCAGCATAGAGCTACAATACTCTGGTGAAATTAGAGTTATTCAGCCTCAAAATTATGCTCCTCACTACCGAATAAATTTTTCTTCTGAAAAGCTGGCCAGCTCTTTACAGGGCTACGGCATCATAACAGGAAGAACTTTTTCGGAAGTTACCTATTTCCCTAACTTAAAATATTTAGGGTCTTATGTGTTAGGCTATTTTGACGGTGACGGTTGTGCTTATGCAAACAAAGGTAGAAGTGGCGGTTTAGTCTGCATTGTTGGTTCCTTTGAATTTGCCCGCGAACTAGCAATGCACCTAGGGATGGGTTCTGTACAAGAGCATCAATTAAAAAAAGTTTATTATTGGAGAATCTTTAGTCGAAAAAATATACAAGCATTCTATGATTTTGTGTATCAATATCCCCGCTTGGGATTGCAACGAAAGAAAACTAAAATAGAGGCTATTCTCAGGAGTTACAAACATGGTAAAAATTATTAGTCGAAAATCCCTAGGAACTCAAGAAGTCTATGACATAGGCGTTGAACGAGAACATAACTTTATCCTAGAAAATAGTTTGGTGGCATCTAACTGTTTTAATAAATCCCATTCAATGGCCTATGCCTATATCACGTATCAAACTGCCTATTTAAAGGCGAATTATCCTCTAGAATACATGGCTGCGCTGCTGACTGCTAACAGGGGCGATCAGGATAAAGTACAGAAATATATTGCCAATTGTCTCAAGCTGGGTATTGAGGTGGAGCCGCCCGATGTTAATAGTTCGGAACTTACTTTTACACCGATGCCGAAACAGATGACTGGCGCTGCAAAAGATAAAATTTTGTTTGGAATTTCGGCTGTTAAAAATGTGGGAGAATCGGCAATTGAAAATATTTTGGCGGCGCGGCAGGAAGGAGGTAAGTTTAAATCGTTGGCTGATTTGTGCGATCGCGTAAATCTCCATTCTGTCAACCGCCGCGCTTTAGAAGCATTAATTCAATGCGGTGCTTTTGATAAAATTGAAAACAACCGCAAGCAATTAGTAAACGACCTCGAAGGAGTGATGAAATGGGCGCAAGAGCGCAAAAGAGACCGAGAAAGCGGCCAAGGCAATCTTTTTGACTTGTTAGGTGCGAATAGCTTCGGGAAGTCAGTCAATACCTATGAGTCCGCGCCCAAATCTAAATTAATAAAAGATTATGAAAAACAGGAGAAATTGCGTTTAGAAAAAGAACTGCTTGGCTTTTATGTGTCAGAACATCCCCTAAAGTTTCTCATGCAAGTAAACGAAGACCCCGATGTTGTGACTCTCGAACAGTTAGCAGATAAAAAGGGGAAAGTATCAGTTATTGTCATGCTCAGCGCTATCAAAATGGTAGTGACAAAAAAAGGCGAGGCGATGGCAATTTTGCAATTAGAAGATTTGACCGCTCAAATAAAAGCTGTGGTGTTCCCCAAGGCTTACGAACAAGTGAAACCTTACATTGTAGAGAATGCTATCTTACTGATTAGTGGAAAAATAGAGAAAGATGGCGAGGAAATTCAGATAATTGTAGACACTGCAAAGCCCGTTGAAACAGTACAGGTTGAAGAGGAAATCGAGAAGGCGGAACCGGAAATAAATAACCATTGGCCGGCGGAACCAGTCAACGTTGTACGATCGACAAAACCTGTGGAAGTTTTAGAAATGGTGATTGTCAAGCTTACACTGCAGCAAGTACAAGACGGCGAAAAACTCAATGACCTCAAAGCCCTTTTGGAAGAACTTTCCTATGGGGGAGAAGATGCTAGCGTTTCTGTGGGGGGAATTGTTGTCGGTGAATATTCGTGTCAACCCTTTCGCATTAACCGTCAATTGTGGGTGCAAGATGGCGAGGGAACTGTTAGCCGTCTCAAGTCGGCTAAATTTGATGCTTGGGTTTTTCCTCTAGACAATCGCGGGGAGGCTGCGGTGTTTCGAGAAATGCGATCGCAACTTAATGTATATTCTTGGGCCAGTCGTTTACTTGACACTGACACCGATCGCCTTCACAAGTATGTCACTTATCTCGCCCAACTAAACAGACGCCCGCCAAACTAACACTTCGCCGCCATCCCCACCGGTGACTAAAGTTTGACCGTCTGGACTAAAAGCCACCGGATTGCACCCAGCAAGAGAGCACAAACATTCTCCTGTTTCCAGGTTCCAGAGTTTAACTGTACCGTCTCGGCTGCCACTAGCCATAGTTTCGCGATCTGGACTCATCGCCACCGAAATCACCGCATCAGAATGCCCCCTCAAAGTATTAATCAATTCCCCTGTATCGGCATTCCACAATTTAACAGTAGCGTCGGCACTTCCACTGACAATCGTCTTTCCATCTTGACTAAATGCGATCGCATAAACCCAATCTGAATGACCGACAAAAGTCCGTACACTCTCCCCAATACCTACCAGCCACATCTTGATAGTTGTGTCAGCACTACCACTGGCAAGCATCATACTTTGAGGGCGAAAACTAACAGATAAAACCTTGTCAGAATGTCCCGAAAGTTTTTGAACCAATTCTCCGTTGCGCTGATTCCACAATTTAATACTCTTGTCGCCGCTGGCACTCGCGATCGCTCCAGAGTCGCAACTAAAAGCCACCGAGTACACGGGGCCGTATCGGTGACTGTACGGCGAACCAAAATCGCTGTAAAATTCGCGAATCATCGCCTTTTTATCCAGCTTCCACTCAATGACTTTTCTGTCAAAACTGCCGCTAACCATCATTCTCCCGTCTGGGCTGATTGCCACAGCATCAACCGTTGCGGAATGGCCGAAAAAAGTATGGATGAATTCACCTGTTTCCAGGTTCCACAGCTTAATTGTTTTATCATCGCTGGCGCTAGCGAGAATATTGCCTTGAGGATTAATAACCACAGCATTAACCGAGGCTGAATGACCGTGGAGAATGCGATCGCACCGCCAGTTATTAGACGACAAAAATGTCGGATTGCCAGCGGATGGCGCAACATGAATCTTGGCGGGCGGCGCGGCTGAGACGGCGGTTGCTTTATGGGGCTGCGAGTTAGTTACTGGCGAATTAATAGCTATTTTCGTGGGCGAATTATAACTGATTTGAGAGCGGGGATATTGCCCAACATTTACCAAGTCTTGCAAGACTTCAGCAGCGGATTGATATCGCTCTCTTACCGAATCTTTGAGCAATTTATTCAAAATAGTTGCTAATTTTTTGCTGACTTTTATGCCTTTTTGCGCCAGGTGCGATCGCCAAATCCATTTGCATTCCAAAGCATCGAACAAATCCTTCAGTACCGCCCCTGTTAGCAGGTGAATGCAGGTAACGCCCAAACTGTAAAGGTCGCTCGCCGGATACGCCTTGCCGCTGCGAATTTGTTCGATGGGCGCATAGCCAGCAGTTCCAGTTATCGTTCCAGTTTGCGCCTCAGAAAGGCCGGTAATGTGCTTAGCAACTCCAAAATCTACGAGCACAAACTGACCCCCCCTGGCCTTGCCCTCTACAGCAGGAGATTCAGCGACAATTATCCCTTTCATACCACCAGAAGATGGAGGTAAATTTGCCCCTCCTTTTCCTTTACCAGGAGTTGAGGTGCCATATCCCGCCGCCGCCCACAAGGTTTGGGGAGTTCTTCGCAGAATATTTTCCGGCTTAATATCCCGATGAATCACCTGCTGCTCGTGAACAAATTGCAAAACAGGCAACAAATTGATCAACAATTCCCAAATCTGTTCCTCGCTAAAAGCTCCCCGCTGCTGCAACTCCTGAAACAAATTATTTCCATCGATTAACTCTTCCACAAGATACAGACGTTTGGCTTGTTCAAAAGAAGCCAGCAAACTTGGAATTTGCGGGTGTTCTCCGAGTTCGTGTAGTCGGTGAGCTTCTTGTTTGAACAGTGCAGTTGCCTTTTCTAATTCAGCTTTTTCTTGTACTTGGGGGAAAAATTGTTTGATGGCGCAGGGAGTTTTCAACCTATCTTCATCGACAGCTAAAAAAGTTCTGCCAAATGTTCCTTCACCGATAGGTTGAATGGCGCGATAACGCTCTTTCAGTAGCAATTTAGAGCCGCACGCCAGACAAAACTTGGTTGAGTCAGGATTCTGCGGCTTTTGGCAATGGGGATTGAGACAATAGCTCATCTTTTTTTCTGCCTGGAGATTCCCACCACTGCTAAACTTAGCAACATGGTAGTCTGTTTCCACTCACGCCCAGAGCACCATTCTCGATAATACCTGAGAAACTCGCTTTCTTAACCCAAAATCTCGGCTCTCAGGTTGAGCCCGTGGCAAGAAACCAAGGTGACGACACTAAAAGTGCTTGATGTGAGTTTCCATATATTGTAGTGCTTTCCTAAAATTTTGCAGGTTGGCGGAGCACAAACTGATAGGTCAACACTTAACTGTTAACTACGGCTATTCTGGAGCATTTCTGCAGAGAGCAAATACCAAACTGAGGTGATCCCGGCTATTCTCCCCCATCTAAAAGACACTCTTGCTCCTCGTCGCCCTTCTGTGACGATGCTTTGGCTTTAATCACCGCTTCTCTAAAGCCTAAAACTAATAAAATATTGGCAAGTGTTAAGAATAGTTCCGCAGAACCGTGCAGCCAATCGACATTTGCTAGTGACTCGTTGTAGGCAACTTTTGCGTAAATTGCGGCGGGAATAGTCACCGCTACAAAAACGAGAGTGCCGTAAAAGCCCATCAGAGCTAAACGGGGTGTTTTTCCCGATCGAGTCAAAAACCAGAGAAATCCCAAGTAGGGAAATAGAGAGAGAACAAATAAAGTTTCTTTGGAAATCATTAGTAATGGGTGAGCGACCAGATACTATGATAAATTAAAAGCTCAAAAATTAGTGTGAATAATTTTTAACTTTTAATGTTTAGTTTTTTATATTTAATTAGACAGATGCACCCGTTTCTCTCGAACCGCTATAGAATCACCCAATACCATAGCTCTTAACCCAAGCCGCAGCAGGTTTGCCGTATTCAAAACCCCTCACCCACGCGGAGACAAAACCCGTAACTTTTCCCCTAACACCGTTTTTACCATAACACATTTTTCACCGTGCCAGTCTGTTAATTGTCCCTCACCCCAAAGCTACCCAGCAATTAGGAATAGAGACGGTTCCAAAGTTTTCTGTCTGCTAGGCATCAAGGAAGCATCGTTCAAAACCTCTAAATCCAAGCAGTTATTTCTCTCGGCTGCCATAATTTCCTTCAGCTTAGCATCAAAATCAAAACACGGCCCGCAATCCCAAACTTTGAGTTCCAACCGTCCGTTAAACACCCTAATTTCCAGTTGAACAGGAGTTTCTACTGGCAGATTTTTGTGAGCGTGGCGAACTGCATTTCTGAAACCTTCAGCCAAAGCTAACTGAAGCTTCCCCCAAACCTCATTAGGAATCGATAAATCTTTCAACTGTTCAAACCACAACAAAACTTGAGTTAAAGCATTCACATCTGTGTTGACTTGCAGGCTAATATGTTGAATACAAGTTTCATGCAGCTCTTCTTCCTGCTCTGTTTCAGTCTGCCAATCCCAGGTGTTTAATAAATTCATTAACCCATCTAAAACGCTAGCATTTTTTATATTTTGCGATCGAGTGCGATCTTCTACTTCGTAACTTTTACTCAGCCACAAACAATTTCGATTGTCGAGAGTCCGGGTGTAACTGAGATCGTCTGCAATCTGCCACATGAGTTTGATCCCCCTCCCGCCTTCTGCAAGTTGATCTATGCTGTTCGACATCTATTTTCCTCGTCTGAAAGTATTAGCTGTACCCAATTTTCCCACCCGCCGAGACATTTGGTATTTTTTTTATACTTGCTTGCTCGGTATTATTTCGGGGATCACACAAAAATGCTATCTTTTTTAGAGAAGGCAGCGCATCAGCAATATGTCTTAAGAGTCTAAGCCAATTGGCTTATTTACCGATCGCCTGTACGGAGAACGATCGCCCTCGGCAGCAAAATCCAACTGCATCTATTACAAATACTTATCCGTTGTCGGAGTCGGTCACTTGCCGCAGCCGTCGCCAGCTCCAGAATCCCTGGTATTCAGCGCCTTGTGACGGCCGTTGGAAGCTGTTCGGGAGCCGGGAAGTGGGCGCTGCGATCCCAAAGGCGTAAGTAATATCCGCGAGGGTGAGGGCGAGCGAACCTTACACCGTCGAGTCGCGTCCATCCACTAGACTAGGACTTACGCAAACAACCCTGTTTCTGCTCAGAATATTGGGTTGGGCAGCGAGGAATTAACGAGGAAACCGGGTTTTTGGTCCCCCGCGCGTAAGTCCCGCAGACAAATCGTTGATGAAAGGCAGTTACAGAACTTACCCCGACTATGACCAAAATCCAACTGAAAATTCTGACTGCAGCGATAATGCTACTCCCATTTTGCGCCGCACTTCCCTTACAAGCTCAAAATCTGTCTCTAGTCAAGCGGCTGCTAGAAACCAGAGGATGTCCCGGATGCGACTTATTTGGCGCTTCCTTGAGCCGTGCAGATTTGTTTGGCGCTTCCTTGAGCCGCGCCACTCTCAACAGGGCCGACTTAGTTGATGCCGACTTGACTGCGGCTGACTTAATGGAAGCTAATTTAAACAACGCCAACATGAGAAACGCCTTTTTGGCTGACGCCGACCTCAGCAAAGCCGACATGAGCAGGGCAGACATCAGGGGAGCCAACTTAGAAAATGCCAACCTCAGCGAGAGTTTTCTGCGAGACGCATCGCTCCAGTTGGCTAATTTAAAATGCAGTAATTTGAGCGCCGCCAAACTAAATAGAACCGACCTGAGAAATGCCGATTTAAGCGGTGCAAATCTCAGGGGTGCCGACCTCCAAGAAGCCGATTTAAGCGGTGCAAATCTCAGCGGTGCAGACCTGAGAAATGCCGACTTGAGGGATGCGAGATTGAACAAAACTAATCTCACAGATGCCAATCTTTGCGGTGCCCGGATGCCAGACCAAAAAACATCTCGGCGAGGCTGCGAAGTTAAGAAAGAACAAGCTATAAGCACGAACAATTACTGTAGTTACTGCTATGCCTTAAATGACTGGTGGCTGAATGTATTAAGGTTGTACTAAGCGGTATCATCGGGATAACTGCTCCGCTTTAGATATGTACAGTTAGAAGGGCGAGCAGGCGGTACAGATATTAAACTTAACCTGTTACCGCCAATAGCTTTTATCTACTGTGAAGAACCTAAAAATTGGCTCAGTATTTGCAGATATTCTTCGCCCCCGATATGTGCCACATTAGTGTGACCTCCATCAGGAACTATGTACAACTGTTTGGGCTCAGGTGCTGCATCAAACAGTTTTTTGGTCATTTCCACTGGAACTACATTGTCAGCAGCCCCGTGAATAAACAGCACAGGCATTTGCAGGCGATCGACTTTTGAAAGAGAATCAAACCGCTGTGTCAGCAAAACATCGATCGGAAACATCCAAAACAGCCCTTTTTGGAAATTCACCATCGCCCGCGTGGAAGTAAAAGAGCCTTCTACAATTACCCCTGCCGCCTCCGGGTGACGCACGGCTAGATCGATCGCGATCGCCCCTCCCAAAGAATGACCGTAGAGATAAATTTGATTCGGGTTAATCCCCCGCTGTTTCACCAAATAATCCCAAGCAAGCTGAGCATCCTCATAAACCTGAGATTCACTCGGAAAATCGCCCTGGCTTTTTCCATAACCACGATAATCCATCACAAATACCGACAAACCTAACCCATGAAATCGATAAGCGTGTTCGACATTTGCTCCCACATTTGAAGCATTGCCGTGTAGATACAAAACTACCTTCCCTAGCCCCAGGGCGGTTTCATTCTTGGTAGGGGCCGTGCCCCCGTGCCGGCCCTTTTTGCCAGAAACCCCCATTCGATGGTTGGTGGCGGGGGTAGGCACGGGGGCACTACCCCTACAAAAACCTCGTTTTTGGTGAGAATCAAACAGCCCTGCCCCTAACCCCCCCTTGTTAAGGGGGGGAACCGGAGCGACGGCCGGTCTCTCACTTTGCGGGGACGTTCCGACTCCTCTAGCTCCCCCCCTTGGCAAGGGGGGGCTGGGGGGGGTATCCAAGTCTGGGGTGTTAACAGAGGGAGAGGGAACAGCCTCCCCCTTTCTTGCTCCCCCCCTTGGCAAGGGGGGGCTGGGGGGGGTATCCGAGTCTCCGGTGTTAACAGTGTTAACAGAGGGAACAGCCTCCCCCTTTCTTGCTCCCCCCCTTAGCAAGGGGGGGCTGGGGGGATTTTCCGAGGCAGGAATCCACCACCCGTGCACGCTGTCCACCGCGCCTGTTTTAGTTGAAATTGGCAACCAAACATCTTGATATTTCAACTGAAAAGCATCTGGCGTAGTTTCGATCGCGCGCGCGGGAAAAAAGATAAACTTACCTTGCGCTACAAAGAGGAATACACAAGCAGCAGAATAAGCAACGGCCAAAACTATCCCAAAAGCTATTAGCGATTTAGACAAAAGGAATACTAGCAGATTGTTCATAGATAGAGCACGCGGGAAATTAGATATCGCTCAAAAGCTAATGGCAAATTATTAATTCAGACAATTAGCCAAGATCGATTACTAACCTCCGCCACCGTATTCCGCCGAGTTTCAAAAATTAATGCAATTCGGGGTGGTGTAAGTGCCAATTCGTAGACTGTTCGTAAGCGTGAGCCACCTGAAACAGCCGAGATTCTTGCAAAACATTACCAATCAGTTGTATACCCACGGGCAGTCCTTTATCATCAAATCCGCAGGGCAAACTCAACGCTGGCAAACCAGCAAGATTCACGGGAATAGTCATCAAATCTGACAAATACATACTCAGGGGGTCATTGAATTTTTCGCCTGCCTTAAATGCGGTAGTAGGAGCAGTGGGACAGACTAAAACATCAACTTGAGAAAAAGCTTTTTCAAAGTCTTCTTTAATCAAAGTCCGAACTTTTTGAGCTTTTAGATAATAGGCATCGTAATATCCAGCCGACAATACGTAAGTGCCGATCGCAATCCGGCGTTTAACTTCCGCACCGAACCCTTGAGAGCGGGTTTTGGCATACATATCCAAAAGATTATCGGAGTCGGGAGACCGGAAACCGTACTTAACTCCATCATATCGCGCCAAATTTGCCGAAGCTTCCGAGGGAGCAATAATGTAGTAAGTGGGCAAACCGTAGCGGAACCGGGGACAAGAAATGACTTGAATTTCTGCGCCCAATTGTTGAAATTGCTCGATCGCCTTAGTAACAGCGTCTTTAACCCCGGAGTCCAGCCCTACACCAAAAGTTTCTTTAATTACACCAATTCTAATCTGACCCTTTGGTCGCAAACTGGGTCTTAAAGCTTGAGCGTAGTCAGGAATTGGGACATTAAGACTCGTGGAATCTCTCGGATCATAACCGGCGATCGCCCCCAACAAAATCGCCGAATCCTCAACAGTCCGGCCAAAGGGCCCGATTTGATCGAGAGAAGAAGCATAGGCCACCAAACCGTAGCGAGAAACCAACCCATAAGTCGGTTTCAGCCCCACCAACCCGCAAAAAGCAGCAGGTTGGCGGATTGAGCCCCCAGTATCCGAACCCAAACTCACGACGCATTCTCCAGCGGCTACCGCTGCGGCAGAACCGCCAGAAGACCCTCCGGGCACGCGCTCCAAGTCCCAAGGATTCGCGGTAACTTGATAGGCAGAAGTTTCTGTCGAGCTCCCCATTGCAAACTCGTCCATATTCGCCTTACCCACAATCACCGCACCGGCTGCTTGGAGTTTCGAGACGACGGTGGCATCGTAGGGAGGCACAAAATTCTCCAAAATCCGAGAGGCGCAGGTTGTGGGAACGCCCTCGGTGCACATATTATCTTTAACGGCGATCGGGATGCCGGCCAACAGGCCAATTTGCTCTCCGGCTGCGATTTGGGCATCCACTTTATGGGCCTGCGCCAATGCGCTGTCTGCCGTCACGCACAGAAAGCTTTTCAACTTCGGCTCTAGCTGGGTAATTCGGTCTAATGCTTCTTGAGTAATTTCCACAGCAGAGCGTTCTTTATTGACCAGTTGTCGGTGCAACTCGCGGATGGATGCCATGCTCGTACCTTTATCATTTCTACTTTGAGACAATACAGTTAATATAACTGGCAATTGTACCTGCTTACAGCCCGAAGGCAAAGTCGGCTATTTTTGTGGCGAAAGTTCGAGCCTCGAAGAGGGCTCCGCTAACGGGCGATCGGTCATTTTATATACAATAGATTAAATTCCCAAAATCCCACGGGCCACCAAATAGCGATCGAGTTTTTTACCTAATTTTTTAACAAACCAAGAATGCAACTGTATCAGGACTGATGCAAAAAGTGGTTTGACCCGATATTTAT
Organism: Microcoleus sp. T3_B1; assembly: GCF_036700445.1. NCBI lineage: Bacteria > Bacillati > Cyanobacteriota > Cyanophyceae > Oscillatoriales > Microcoleaceae > Microcoleus > Microcoleus sp. T3_B1. The sequence goes on along the minus strand of NZ_JAUBOX010000002.1, from coordinate 121,737 downwards.
ATGAGTAAGGGGTAAGGTGTGCAATGCGACCCCTACATAATTAGGTTCGGTCTCCAAGAATGTCTATGCAAGATCGCAATCATTAGGAAATCAGTCATTCCAAATTCTGTAATCTAAATTCTAAAATATTACAGCCCAGTTTGTCCTCGATGCAACCCAGGATTTATGGTAGAAAAATATAGTATTAAAAATTAACTCATCCTAGATTATGACTGCTTTATTCCGGGAACTATTCAGACTCTAATAAAATTTTTGTTTTAACCAATTCCCAATTGTGTTAGATTAGATATATTTAATGTAGCATATGAGCCTGATTTTTTAGGCAATTAATCGCGTCCTGAAACTCACGCAAAAGATGAACGAAAAAGAGAAAATGATGCTAAGAAAATATTAGAGTATGGCGGTCTATACCCTAATAATTAGGGTCAGATTATGAAGAGCAGTTTTTTAGTCAACAATGACTGAAAGTTATCAGTCAGCCGAGTGAATTAATGGCGGCGGCGCGATCGAAGAAAATAGCGATCGACCTTTTCCGATCCACGCCCATTGTGCCAAAGGTCAAAAAGCCTGTCAGAAATCTGAGGTTCACAAAAAAGCTCGGAACGCTCACCGCCACGCCGAAGTCTCCTGTTGCGCGCACCTGCAAAAAAACAGCAGTCCTTCCTCAAATGCGACTAGCTGCGTGCATCTGGGGTAAAAAAAGCTACTTATTTGCCCGAACGATCCCCAGGAAAATAATTTCATCCGGAATTATCCCCAAAACCAAAGATATATGGTAAGAAGTTCCCGATGCCCCGTTGGAGGAATGCCACCTAAAGCTCACTTAGAATCCCACCTGACGGCAGAGGAACTCAAAATTCGCTACCGGCAGGCACAAAACACCACAGAGTCGCGCCGCTGGCACTTGCTGCTGTTAGTGTCCCGAAATTGGACTATCAAACAAGCAGCCCAAGTCGTAGGCCTCAACTACGACTACGCCAAAGAAATTGTCCAGCGCTATAACCGAGAAGGGCCTAACTCTGTCAGAAACCGCAGCGGAGACCGCCAGCCCCCTCCTGCAAAATCCTTGCTGAATCCTGAACAGCAAGAAGAACTGCGACAAGCCCTGCTAGGCCCTGCCCCCGACGGCGGAGACTGGACAGGCCCCAAAGTCGCTCACTGGATTGCCGAAAAGATCGGTAGCGATCATGTCTGGCCCCAACGCGGCTGGGATTACCTCAAGCGGTTGGGTGCTGACTGGCGACGGCGGCGCAGAAAGTAGATAGTTCCCAATATTTAGAGGGGGTTGATTGCCTTCGTGCGATCGCTCCCTTTATTTTAGTTATCTTGCCACATTGGCGCGAGCGAACTATTTTAGATTTCAGATTTTAGATTGAAGAAAAAATCTAAAATCTAAAATCTAAAATCTAAAATCGTTTGACTGATGTAACAATAGCTGCTTATATAGAATTTGGTTGTGTTGAGGATGTTAAATATGCCAGAACTCAGGCGTTTTTTGTCGATCGCCAACAAGATGGCGGCAGTAGTAGCCGGCATTGGACTGGTTCAGATGTTAACCATCGCAAGTTCATTCTCTCAATCATCTAACCCACGTTCCCTAGACGAACTCTACAAAATTCGCGATGGGCTAATCGCCGAATTAGAAAAACCCTCCTCTCCCTCCCCAGAACCAAGCATCCTTTCCGGCTTAGTTCCCTTCGCAGCCAATCCTCAAGAACAACTGCTACAGCAGTTGCAAGCAGTAGAAGCTCAAATATTAGTAGAACAGAGGGCTAAGGACAACTTACAGCAAGCAGTCCGTTTAGCCAACAGAGCCGTAGAAACTAAAGGGCAGCCAAATAAGTCGATCGAATCTTCGCAGCAAACTCAATTTTTCTGGCATCAAGCCCTCAACAACTTGCAGGAAGTTCCTCAAAATTCATTTTTAGCTTCCCTCACTGCCTCAAAAACTCAAGAATACCGGGAAAATTTAACAGCAGCAACCTTTCAAGTGCAGCAAGCAAAATCTGATTTGTTGGGTGCGCTTGCCAGGGAAAGCGGTTTGTCGGCTCAAGCTTCGATCGGCATTTGCAACCTTTCTAGAGAGTGCGTAAACCTCCGGGGCGATGTGCCTCCTGCCAGTCCGGCCAGCTTAATTAAATTGCCGATTGCTGTCGCCCTGATGCAAAAAGTCGAAAAAGAAAAAATTAGTCTGAACCAGGAAGTATTAGTCACTCGCGGTAATTTCACCGAAGACGCATCGGCAAAGATTAGGTCTAATCGCAATTACCCGCTACAGCTACTGTTAGAAGAAATGATCTATCGCAGCAGCAATATCGCCACCAATCAACTAATCGATTATTTAGGTTCGGATTACATCAATCAATATTTAGATAATAGCGGCTACGAAGTCACCCGCGTCAACTTCAAATTAATGGGGGAAAGAATTATGCCCTCCAACCCCGGTTCTGGTCGCAACCGCCTGACTGCTAACGAACTCACGGAAATGATGGTGCAAATTTACAACGGCGAAACACCCGGTGCTAAACTGTTAATAGAAACTCTCAACCGCCAGTACGATCACGCTCTGGGATTTGCCGCTTTAAAAGGAACTAAAGCTCAGTGGTTGGGCGAAAAAACTGGCCAAAATTCGCGGGTACTCGGCACAACTTTAGCGATGAGCATTGACGACGAGGCCTATGTGATTACTGTGATTGACAGCCGCAGCGGCGAGCTACAAATGCGCCAGTCTATTTCTAAAATTGCCGATTACATGGTCCGAAACCCCAGCTTTTAAGCGCTGGAATATACAATTTATAGCGGGGACAACGCACCGCCCAAACAGTTAAAAAATGCCGCATCAACAACTCAGTGTTTCCGTCAAAGGCAAAGGGTTTCCTATTCTCTGCTTGCACGGCCATCCAGGTTCCGGCGATTGTATGTCGGTCTTTACAGAACACCTATCAAAGCGGTTCCAAACGATCGCCCCAGACTTGCGCGGATACGGCAACAGCCGCACCTCAACTTTCTTTGAAATGACCGATCATCTGGTCGATTTAGAAGCACTATTAGACAGATTAGGAGTCGATCGGTGTTTGGTGATCGGATGGTCTTTGGGAGGGATTTTAGCCCTAGAATTAGCCATGAAATATCCCCAGCGAGTCACCGGTTTGATTTTACTTGCATCCGCAGCCAAACCGCGAGGAAGTCATCCTCCCATCTCTTGGCAAGATAACCTTTACACCGGTTTAGCCGGAATTATAAATTGGGTGATACCGGGTTGGCAGTGGAATATTGATACTTTTGCTAGGCGATCGCTCTTTCGCTACTTGATACAGCAGCATACCGCCACCCCTTACCGCTACTTAGCACAGGCAGGTACCCCCGCCTACCTAAAGACTTCCAACACGGCCACCAAGGCGTTAAATACCGCTCTGAGGGCTGGATACGATCGACTGATCCACCTGGGCGACATTCAATGTCCCAGCTTGGTGCTCGCCGGAGAGGGCGATCGGCACATCACCTCAGCATCCAGTTTAGAAACCGCCCGCCACCTCCACGATTGTCAGTGGCAGTGTTATCCCAATACAGCCCACTTGTTCCCTTGGGAAATTCCCGATCGGGTACTCGCAGACATCGATCGTTGGATGGAGAGTCACCCCGAAGCAGTGGGCAATTGCTAGTCTTAAGTTTGGAGTTTGTCAGAAGGAATTAATCACCCAACACTCAACAGTTTTGAAGTTATAAATCACAACTCAAAACCGCACAGCGTTGCGAGGGAAGCGTAGGCCTCTCAAAACTCAAAATTCCCCTGCTTCTACTGACTGCTCAAAACCGGCCACAGCCCTCCATCACCAAGCTTTCCCAAATCTTCTGCAACTGTCAAAGTAATTGGTTTGCAGCGGTGAATCGAAACACTAACACCTTCTGCCCCTTCATTTTCTATGTCTTCTACATATCCTGCTTTTGCAGCTTCCGCCTCTCCATTGGTTAAGAACGGGCCAAAATAGTAAATGCACCGCGGCGCTGAAGTTTTAACTTCAACCCACCAAGCCAATCCGAAAAAATTGAGCAAGCTAATCAAGAATTCTTTCATCTGCTTTTCTTCTAATGTATTTGACGGTGTTTTCAGGGTGCTGCGAACACGCCTAGGCTTTTGTTATTTACACGTGGCTGACTGCTACCAAGGACCGACACAAACCTATTTAAATATATCTAAATAGATTTGTGTCGAATTCCTGTTTGAACCTAGGGGCCAGGCCCCTTCTACTTTCGCCTGAACAAGTAACGACAGTCGATCGGCTATCCTTACTTGTTCCGGGTGTGGTGCTGCTCAATTCTGGGCAGCATTCACAATAAACTACTCTGTTGTGCTCTTTTTTTCAAGCACCTTTACGATCCGTGTACGTGAAACTTTTTGGGCCCGCGCTGACGGTAAATTTCGTATAAAGCCATCCCCGTTGCTACCGAGACATTCAGGCTAGGAGTATGGCCCCTTAAAGGAATTGAAACTAATCCGTCACATCCGCGCTGTATCAAAAGGCTCAAACCGTCAGCTTCACCACCCACCACTAAAACAGTGGGCCCGGAGAACTTGACTGTCTCTATAGATTGACCGACGCCTGCTGCAGTCCCATAAATCCAGAATCCAGCCTCTTTGAGTTCTTCCAGCGCCCGGTTAAGATTGACAACCCTCGCCACGGGCAGGCTTTCCAATGCCCCTGCTGCCACTTTTCTCACTGCTGAGGTAATCCCAACAGCCCGTCGCTGCGGAATCACCATGCCCTGAGATCCCAATGCTTCTGCGGTGCGAATAATCGCCCCTAGATTGTGCGGGTCGTTGAGTCCTTCTGCTACCACAATTACTGGATCTTCGCAAGCCGACTTAGCCTTTGCGATCAGTTCGCTCAAATCCAGGTATTCGTAGGCTGATACTTGAGCTGCTACGCCTTGATGGTTTGCTTTGCGCGTGATGTAGTCGAGGCGCAAATCGTCAACTTCGTCAATGATGCTGCCGTTGGCTTTGGCTTCGGTTAGCAAGCTGTGAAAGCGGGGATCGTAGCGCAGGTGGGGGACAACCCAGATCCGGTTGAGGACTTGGTTTGTTTCTAAAGCTGCTTGCACCGCATGGCGGCCGTAAATCATGTCGTCTGTGTCTGCGTCTGGTTGCACGACTGTATTTGAGGCAGTGTCAACAGGGCGAGTGTCTCTGTCTTTGTCTCTGTCTCTGAAATGGTTGCCCCGGAATTCCTGCGGGCTATTGTCTTTGTCTCTGTCTTTGTAATAATTGCCCCTCGATTCCTGCGGACTGCTGTCTCTGTTTCTGTCTCGGAAATTGTTGCGGGCCGGCTGCGGGCTGCTGTCTCTGTCTCTGTCTCGGAAATTGTTGCGGGCCGGCTGCGGGCTGCTGTCTCTGTCTCTGTCTCTGTCTCGGAAATTGTTGCGGGCCGGCTGCGGGCTGCTGTCTCTGTCTCGGAAATTGTTGCGGGCCGGCTGCGGGCTACTATCTCTGTCTCTGTCTTGGTAATAATTGCCGCGGGATTCCTGCGGGCTGCTGTCTCTGTCTTTGAAATGATTATTTCTGCGAATTTCCGGTTGGCTGTCGGAATCGACTCTCCGTTTGAAAATTGCTCTCACGGGCATTTCTCGCGATTGCGGGGCGAAGGTCGATCGCTTTTGAGGGGCGTCTACTCCGCGAGTATCGGGACGGGGCTTGCGTTCAAAGCGGGGAGAGGATGGTTGTGAGTCCTGACGGCGGCCTTCGCTTTTGAATGGCTTGCTGTCGGAATTCGATCGCGAAAAGTTGGGTTTGGTAAATTTTCTCATTGGTTTCTTGTGGTCAAAAGGTTTTGGCTGAAGGCTAGTCGATTGTAGATTGTAGATGTGAGATTCTTGATTGAGGGAGCAATCTTTGGGCTTTGAGATTTGAGATAGTCTAGCGAGGGAGCAAGGATTTTGCTGTGTTCAAATAGCTAGTTAATAACTGATAAATCTTGTTTTGCCGATCGAGATTTTTGCGGTTTTATGTTAGCCGTGCCAGGATGGTTAATTCATCCCTCCCCATTCCCAACTCTTAACTGCTAAATCATTTCATTCTCAAGTTCTAAAAGTGCCAGAATCTCGGTCAATCTTTCGGGATCGGTGAGATACAAATATCCGATCAAAGTTTCTAAGCTGCTGGCTTGTTGGTATATCTCTGGATCTGCTCGCTTAGAACGGCCTGCAGCAGCATTGCGGCCGCGCTTGACAATTGCTAATTCTGTACTGTTCAAGTAAGGAGAGAGCGATCGCAAGTGACGCGCTTGAGTTTCGGCTCGTACTTGCCCCACCACCAATTCGTGATAAGCTTGCAATCTTCTGGGCGGGACTAAGTACGAACTCCGAATGTAGAGTTCGTACACTGCATCTCCCAAATATGCCCAGGCTGCGGGCGAAATTCTTTCTATTTCTGCTGGTGTAGCCCTCGCAGGATGCACTCGATTTAAACTGATATCCGTCAGACTCAGTTTGAGTCCGTCATCTGCGATCGGCGACATACTTTTTTAAATAAAACTTCCGCACAGCTTGGTTTTTCTAGTCACTTACTTATTGCGTCTTTCACTACTTCAGCAATTATAGCTTTTACAGGAGTGTTCGCTGTCCGATCGCGAAACGAGATATATAGGCAAAGCTTGGCGCGACGATCGCACTCCTAAAAAAGGCTTTTTACAATCATCGGGATGCTCTACTTCTTATACCATTTTTTCGCGTGTTTGCCACACATATTTTACTGCCCATCCACCGAAACTCTAGGAATCGGGGAAATAGCCGCTGGCGCGTGTCGCAGCTTCTGGGAAAATCGGTATTGTTTTACCCGCACAAAAATAAAAATTTGCTATCCAGCGTTGAGAACCGGATAGCTAATTTAATTCACTTTGGCGTCAAGCATCCTTGACGTTTTTTACCGCCTCATCAACCGAAGGCTGCAAAGACAAAAATTTCTCTAAGCGAACCAGTTTAACAGTCTGAGTTACGCGGGGATTTGAGACAATTTGCAATGTCCCTTCCAAGGTTTGGGCTTTTTTGACAAGCTGCACAAGTGCGCCCAAGCCTGAACTATCCACAAAGTCTATCTGAGACAAGTCCAAAATTACGTGTTTTGGGCCCTCGTCAATACATTTGCTTATTACCTTCCGAAAAGTGGCCTCAGAAAAAGCGTCCAGCAGGCCCGTCAGGCGAAATAACTGACAGTTATTCCTGACTTCGCGAGTGCCTCTGAGGCTAACGGTCAGGGTCAATGACTCAGAAATGACACCCTCCTAGCTAGATATTGCTTAAAGTCGAGGCTTCATTATAGGAGTTTTTTGGTATTTTGTCTACAGTTTTTTAGTCATTAGTCATTAGTCATTAGTCATTAGTCAGAAGCGATCGACACAAACAGCCTCTGAGGACTACTGACTAATGACTGCTGACTGCTGACTACTTACTGCTGGCTACTTTCTGATTGTCTCGCATGGACTGCACGAATCGATCGAATAAATAATCGGCGTCGTGCGGGCCCGGACTGGCTTCTGGGTGGTACTGCACTGAGAACAGCGGCAGAGTTTTATGCTTCAATCCGGCTACGGTGCGATCGTTCAAATTGAGATGAGTAATCTCTACTTCGGGGGCTAAGGAATCGGGGTCGATCGCAAAACCATGATTTTGGCTAGTAATTTCTACTTGCTCAGTTAAACCCGCTGGATGATTCAATCCCCGATGGCCGAACTTCAGTTTAAAAGTTTCTGCACCCAAGGAAAGTCCCAAAATTTGGTGTCCCATGCAGATGCCGAATACGGGTTTGTCCGACTTTAACAAAGCTTTCGCAGTCGCGATCCCTTCCGTTACCGCCGCCGGATCTCCGGGGCCGTTGGACAGAAAAATGCCGTCCGGGTTGTATTTGAGGATTTCCTCCGGCGACGTGTCAGCCGGGACAACGATGACCCGACACCCGTAACTCGCCAGACGCCGCAGGATGTTGCGCTTGATCCCAAAGTCTAGCGCTACCACCGTCCACATTTGGCCGTTAGCAGGTTTGACTGTAGGACTGAACTCCCAAACCGAGTCCGTGGCTTCAGACCACTCGTAAACCTCGCGAGTGGTGACTTCCTGCACCAGATTCAGCCCGTCCATGCTGGGGGCATCTTGCACTAGCTCCAAAAGCTCTGCCTGGTCGAGAATCGTCGTCGAAATGCCGCCGTTGATCGCTCCCACCGTGCGAATCTTGCGAGTCAGGGCGCGGGTGTCGATCCCGTAAATTCCGGGGATATCGTACTGTTTCAGGTAGTCTTGCAGAGATTGTGAGCAGCGCCAGTTGCTGGGGCGACTGCATACGTTCCGGGCGATCGCACCCCGAACTTGCGGGCGCGAGGATTCTTCGTCTTCAAGATTTACGCCGGTATTGCCCAATTCTGGATAAGTAAAAGTTACAATTTGACCGCAATAGCTGGGATCGGTCAATACTTCTTGATAGCCCGTCATTCCAGTATTAAATACTACCTCGCCAACGACGGTGGCGTCAGCGCCAAAAGACCAGCCGCGGTAAGCAGTACCGTCAGCCAGGACTAGGAGAGCGGGTTGTGCAGTTGAAAGTGACATGGCATCCTTAATTACTTTCGTTTGGTTTAATTCTTACCACTGCCAGGGATTTGATGCTAGTCGGCAATGTACAGATATTATTTTAATTTGTGCAATGGTTCGCAAAAGCAAGGCACTTATGCCACAGGTAATCAAAAAGCAGCCATACAGCAGTTCTCAATCTTGGTGAGGTATGCCCACGGAGGCCTATGCCCACGGAGGCCTATGCCCTATGCCCGCTTATAAAGCGTGCACCTCATGTTACTGAGAAAGGCTATAAGTGCAAACTCTCCATCTCCCCCGCGCCAGCAATTTATCTGCCAGCAGCTTAGGATGCGGGCGGAAATTCTATATCTATACCAAAAGGCAGTTGTCGCTGTTACGATCGAGCTACTGCGTTTAATCAAACTATGGCCAGCAAATCTCCCTTGCCTTTACTCTCCAACTCAAAAAAGCCTCTACCCATCCCTCAAAACCTGCGCCAACCTTTACTGGTGTTAGCAGGAGTTATTTCTCTGAGCAGTTCAATTTTAGTAGGAAGTGTTGCCAACTCCTCGCCAGCAGTGGCTCAAGAAAGTGAGGGATGCTTCATGCGGAGCTCGTCAGGCCGAACCGTCAACCTCAGCCAATCAGTCTGCGGTTTTCTCCCCAAAGAATTGACTCCGCCCACTTCGGCGGCAGCAAAGTCGGGAGTGTTTCAGGCAAAAATCAAACGCCGGGAGGCTAATATCCCCGTCATAGAAGTCACGTTTAACGGCAAACAAAAGTTCGAGATGATGGTAGATTCTGGAGCTAGTGGCACAGTAATTACACCAGCAATGGCTAAAGCCTTGGGGGTTGTTCTCCAGGGCACAGTGCAAGCACAAACTCCCAACGGAGTGGCTACTTTTCCCCTCGGTCGCCTGACTTCTATGGAAGCAGGTGGTCTGGCCGTTAACAATGTAGTTGTCGCTGTCTCGCCATCCCTAGAAATCGGACTGTTGGGTCACGACTTTTTTGGTAATAAAGATGTGACTATTAAGCAAGATGTCATTGAATTTCGATCGCGGTCTTAAAAAGAAGTTAGTGGTTAGTTATTATTTGTTAGTTGTTATTTGTTATTGATTACTGGTTATTTGTAGCAACTGCTTTCCTAACAACTACCAACTGCTTTCGGCTCAACTAACAACTAATATCATGTCCGATCGATCGCGCATCATACATAGTCGGGGCGGGTTTTTGAGATTGTCGGTTTTTGGCGACTATTGCTGGTGAACCCGCCCCTACAGGAATCACGGTCAATCGACCGAACATGATATAACAACTGTCAACTGTCAACTGCCAACTGTCAACTGCCAACTGCCAACTGCCAACTGCCAACTCCCAACTGACAACTGACTTCATTTCAAAAACTCAATCAACTCTTGCAACTTCAACCAAGATTCACCGCTAAATAAAATCTCCTTAGCCATAGAAACTCCTGCTGCGTGAGAACCCATAGGAATTGCACCTCCCACCTGAAAAGCCAAAGACGCATTCAAAGCTACAACATCCATTTGTGCGGGCGTACCTTTGCCTTGCAAAATGTTCCGCAAAATCTCGGCGTTTTCCTCAACATTTCCGCCTTTTAACGAGCCGATCGCACTTGGTGTCAATCCTACCTTTTCCGGGTCTAAAGTAGTGAGTTCCACTTTGCCATCAGACAAAACCGCCAAATCAGTCACATCTCCCAAACCCGCCTCGTCCAATTTTTCTCTGCCGTGAACGACTACAGCTAACTCAGTCCCCAACTCGCCCAAAGCTTGAGCAATAGTTGATACCAGACTAGGATCGAACACCCCGATTACCTGCCCTGTAGGGCGCATAGGATTGACAAGGGGCCCTAATAGGTTAAAAATAGTCCGCACCTTCAAAGTGCGCCGGAGCGACGCTACAGCCTTAAGTGCGGGATGCCACCCAGGGGCAAATAAAAAGGTGATGCCCACGGAATCTACCGCACATCTCACCTTCGCGGGATCGGCGTTGAGGTTGACTCCCAGTGCTTCCAACACGTCAGCAGAACCCACTTTGCTCGATGCGGAGCGATTTCCGTGTTTCGCGACTCGAACTTTGCCGGCGGCGGCCACAAAAGCTACAGCAGTGGAAATGTTAAACGTGGAAGCGCCGTCGCCGCCTGTGCCGCAAGTATCAATTAATTTGAGATTGGAGATTGAGGAGTTGGGATTGACAACGCTCTCCGACTCGCCTGCAAGCGACTGAGAATGCAATACCTGAGCCATTCCTACCAATTCTTGGGCCCAGATGCCTTTGGCTTGGATGGCCGCTAAAATTGCTCCTGAGAGGACGGGGGGAATAGCTTCTGCTAGCCATCCCTGCATCAAGTCGGCTGCTTGGGCGCGTGAGAGAGATTGTCTGTCTAATAGTTGTTGGAGGAGGGCTGGCCACACAGGAGAATCCGCCGTCAGGGTTGAAGCAGGGGATAACTCTGGCGTTGCTAGTAGAGGAGAATCGGTCATTAATATTAGTTTCTAGTCAAATTTAGCTCGATCGAGCTTTGCGGCCAAACCGAGAATCGATCGGGATTTTACCAGACTTGCCGACCACATTTTGCGCGATCGGCCCCAGATTTTTGCCCAAATGCCAGCACCGCTACAGAATTTTTCCGCCCGCAGCAGCAGAATATGAATTTTTTGATACAACAATTACCCTATTGTTGTGCCAACTTTACATACAAACCCCCGATCGTACAACTGCCAGCAGTCTGCTGTATTATTTATCAGCAATAATACTTAACAGTAACTCAGAGCACCCAAAGACCGATAAAAGTTTCCGACAGGAGTTGTGGAAACCAAAAAATTTTAGATTTTAGGAGAGCCCCAGATTCATCTGGGGAGTCAACTTTAATCTAAAATCTAAAATCTAAGATCGACTGACAGCAAGGACAGCGAGCATTTAGCTCTTGCAGGCGGGTTAGTTGCTTCGGGTAAGAGTCGATCGTACTCTCACCCAAATCATAAAAATAGACTCTGGCGGTTGTAGAAGTAGCTGCCTTTTATTGTAACAACATCTTTGCTACTAACTTATTTCAGGGTATTCAACTGCTAATATATTCAGGGAGATTTCAAGGAGCGGGTTTTGAGCGAACACCTGCACCGCAGGCCGAGCTATTTGCCAAGGCGATTGTGACAGCCAGCCACGCCTCAACTAAATAGCGGAGCAAGTAAACTTTCCGCAGCAACGACTAACAACTAACAGCCCCGTAGGACAGATGAATAAACACACTCGTCTCCGGCTGCGAAACACCATCTTTAGCCTAAATAACGGCTCAAAATTAACAGGCTGTAAACCAAAAATATTCAACTCACACACAAGAGCAGGGTATTCACAAGTGGGAAATCAAAAATTAGGAAATAAAGCGATAGAATGCCTGAATGTCGCGGAGGCACTGCACCAAATGGAAGCAAAATATTATAGTATGTTTGAAAATGCTGTGTCTGGTATTTTTCAAACAACCCAATCCGGTCGCTACATCAGCGCTAACCCAGCTTTGGCTCGAATCTACGGATATAATTCCGCCGAGGAATTAATGGGCTGTCTGACTGATATCAGCCATCAGCTTTACGTCAATCCCGATCGCCGCGATCAGTTTGTTTATGCTTTGCAAGAACAGGGCATCGTATCGGATTTTGAGTCGCAGATTTATCGCCGAGACGGAACAATAATTTGGATCGCTGAGAATGCGCGGGCTGTCTGCGATGAAGCAGGTAAATTGCTCTACTACGAAGGTTTTGTAGAAGATATCACCCAGCGCAAGCAAGCAGAATCTGGACTTCGAGAAAGCGAAGAACGCCTGCGCTTAATAATTGAAGGCGTTAAGGATTACGCTATATTCATGTTAGATCCTGATGGGTATGTAGCTAGCTGGAATTCAGGTGCAGAACGCATTTTGGGATACAGAGCTCATGAAATAGTCGGCAATAATGCGGAGTGTTTTTTCACGAAAGAAGATATTGAAATCGGCAAGCCCCAAGAAAAATTAATCAGGGCGGTGGCCGAAGGTCGATACGAAAATGAAGGCTGGCGGCTTCGCAAAGACGGATCGCGATTTTGGGCGAATATTATTGTTACTCCTTTGCGCGATGAAAGGGGAAAGTTGCAGGGCTTTTCTCAAGTAATGCAGGATATTACTGAGCAAAAGCGGGCGGCGGAGGAAAAGATGCAGTTGATTGCTTCTTTGCAGGCGTCGGAAAAAAAGTTTCGCACTTTGTACGAATCGACGACTGATGCGGTAATGCTGCTAGACGAAGAGGGTTTTTTGGATTGCAATCCGGCTACTTTAAAGTTATTTGGATGCAGCACTGAGTCGGAGTTTTGCGGCAAGCATCCTGCCGAATTTAGCCCGCCGTTGCAACCGGACGGACAAGATTCTAGGAGTATTTATCAAGAGCGAATTAATACGGCTATGCGATCGGGAAATTGCCGCTTTGACTGGCGGCACTGCCGTTTGGATGGTTCTGAGTTTCCGGCGGAGGTGCTGCTAACTTCTATGGATATCGGCGGCAAAATAGGGCTGCAAGGCGTGGTGCGCGATATCACTTATCGGGTGCAGGCTGAGGAAGCCCTGAAGCAGGCTAATGAGGTATTGGAATGCCGGGTTAAAGAGCGGACAAGTCAGTTGGAAGAGGCTATTAAAAAGTTGAGGTTATCGGAAGAAAAGTTTTCTAAGGCTTTTCGGTCGAGTCCAGATCCGATGATAATTACTACTTTTGCTGAGGGTCGTTTTATAGAAGTTAATGATAGTTTTCTGTCGATGACTGGTTACAGTTTAGAAGAAACGACCTGGAATACAGTACCGGGGTTAAATATTTGGGTAAGGCCTGAAGACAGACTTAATTTTAGGCGCCGTTTGCACGAACAAGGTGTTGTTCGCAATCAGGAGTGCGAGTTTCGCATGAAGTCGGGATCGGTGGTGGTGTGTTTGCTGTCAGCGGAATTGATTAATTTGGACGGCGAACTCTGTATGCTGGCGGTGATGACGGATATTACCGATCGCAAACACGCCGAAGAAGCCCTACGGGAAAGCCAGCGGGCTTTGGCGACGCTGATGAGCAATTTGCCGGGAATGGCCTACCGTTTTCGGAACGATGCCGATCGCAGTATGGAGTTTGTCAGCGAAGGTTGCTATCAGTTAGCCGGCTATTCTCCTGAAGAATTTATCGGCACTCGGCAAGTTTCTATATCGGAATTGACTCACCCGGACGATCGCGAGAATTTGTGGAATGCCGTGCAAGTTGCCTTACAAGAAAATCGACCCTATCAGCTAAATTACCGAATTACTACTAAAAACGGCGAATTAAAATGGGTTTGGGAGCAAGGTTTGGGAGTGTTTTCCGACTCTGGAGAATTGATAGCTTTGGAAGGGTTAATTACTGATATTTCCGAGCAAAAACGCAGTGAAGAAGCTTTACTGCGATCGCAAACAGAGTTAACCCAACAAAAACTTCAACTCGAAAATACTTTGCACGAATTGCAGCAAACTCAAGCGGTATTGATTCACACTGAGAAAATGTCTACTCTCGGTCAAATGGTAGCTGGTGTTGCTCACGAAATTAACAATCCTGTTAGCAGCGTGTGCGGCAATCTCGTCCACGTCGGCCACTACACGGAAGATTTGCTGGATTTGATCGATATGTACCAGCAGCACTGCCCACAGCCGCCGGCAGCAATTCAAGATAAAATTAAGGATATCGAATTAGAGTTTCTGCTAGAAGATTTGCCCAAAGCGATGTCTTCGATGCAGGTTGGGGCCGATCGCATTCGGGAAATCGTGCGATCGCTCAGAAATTTCTCCCGCAAAGATGATTCTCAAATGAGCAAAGTTAATCTGCACGAAGGGATTGAAGGAACGTTGCTGATTCTGCAAACCCGTTTGAAAGCCAGAGGCAACTATCCCGAAATTGCGGTAATTAAGGACTATGGAAATTTGCCTTTGGTTGAGTGTTATGCTGGGAAAATCAATCAGGTATTTATGAATTTGATCGGAAATGCGATCGACGCGATCGAGGAATACAACGAAGGGCGTTCAGTTGCCGAAGTCAAAGCTAACCGCAGCAAGATTAAAATTAGGACTGAAGTCCAAAACTCCAATGCTGTAATTAGGATTTCTGACAACGGCCCCGGTATGCCAGAAGAAGTTTCCCAGCAGTTATTCGAGGCTTTTTTTACCACCAAACCCGCTGACAAAGGCACCGGTTTAGGCTTGTCCATTTCCTACAAAGTTGTCCAAGAACACGGTGGCAAACTGACTTGCGTTTCTGCACTCGGCCACGGAGCCGAGTTTATCATAGAATTGCCGATCGAACAACCGTAGTCAGCAGTTATTAGTCATTAGTCATTAATCAATAGTCAGTAGTCAGTAGTCAGTAGTCAGTAGTCAGTAGTCATTAATCATTAATCATTAGTCAGCAGTCAGTAGTCATTAGTCATTAGTCATTAGTCAGCAGTCAGTAGTCCTTGGTTATTACTAAAAATCACCAACTAACAACTACCAACTGACAACTGACAACTGTCAACTGTCAACTGTCAACTGTCAACTGTCAACTGTCAACTAACTACTGACACCTTTCCCAATAAATTCGAGCCACCTTATCCCCCGGATTTTGCCCCAAACAAGCCGCAAAAAGTCCCGCAGCTTCCCTAAAATTATTCATATTGTACAAAGACAAAGCCTCAGTAAATAGTTGCAGAGTCGCTAACTTCCCCGCTTTAACTTCCGGCAAATCCGCATCAAAAACTTCATAAACAGTCACCCATTCAGACTTACCCTTAACCTGAACTTTATCAATTACCCGAATTGCATAATCAGCAGGATTTGTCAAGCGAGCGAAAGTCTGCTGAGTAATTAACAGCGACACCCCGTAATTCTTCGTCAAACTTTCAATCCGAGAAGCCAAATTAACAGCATCGCTAATCACAGTACCGTCCATGCGGCTTTTCCCGCCCACTATACCCAAAATCAAAGAACCAGTATTGATTCCCACCCCAATCTGAACCGGCACATAACCCAAAGAAGCGCGCTCTCGATTGTATTCAGCAAGAGTATGCAGCATGGCAATTCCGGCTTTCACAGCATCATCCGCCCCCTCACTAAACAAAGCCATAATTGCATCGCCAATATACTTATCAATAAACCCCTGATTTTCCACAATCAGCGGTTCCATTCGACTCAGATAAGAATTGATAAATTTGAAATTCTCTTCCGGTGTCATCTTTTCCGAGAGAGTAGTGAAATCGCGGATGTCAGAAAACAAAACTGACATTTCCAACTCCACCGCTTCTCCCAATTTAATATCAACAATACTATCACATCCCAAAAAAGCTAAAAACTCATTGGGTACAAAGCGACTTGTCGCCTCCGCAATTTCTAATTCTGCATCCAGTGAAAGTTCCAAATTGCAATTGACCTCAAAGAGATCCTCAATGAACTTTTTGCGTTCGGCCTCAGCTTCTTGGCGTTCCGTGATATCTTGAAAAGTGTTGATAGCATAAACAATATTTCCTTGTTGATCGTAGATGGGAGTAGCGAAGATTTCTAGGGGAATAATCTTGTCGCCTTGATGAACTTCTGCATCGTCAGCCCTAGCACTTTCCCCCTTCAAGGCGCGCACGATGGGCAAATTCTCCGTAGGATACTTTTGATTGGTGCCTGCTTGATAGAGTTGATAAACCTCGGACAATTGCTTGGAACTGCTATCCGGTACAACTCCTTTACCCAATATCTCTTTTGCTTTCCGATTGATGTAGTAAGGTTCTCCGGCCGCATCCAGGACACCCACACCAATCGGCATTGCTTCCAAAAACTGTGTCAACCGATTTTCATTTTCGTGTAGTTTAGCAATGAGTACGGTTTGCTGGCTGTTTAACTCGGCAAACTCCTGATTTATTTGCTGGAGTTGGGCATTTTGTTCTGTCAGTTGTTTATCTTGAAGATAACTATTTAGCGCTTCTCTAATTGTCAATTTCAAGTCTTCAGATTGCCAAGGTTTGGTAATATAACGATATAAGTTTGCAGAGTTGATAGCATTGGCGATCGCCCCAATATCTGCTTGTCCTGTCAGCATAATTTTTATAGTTTTAGGCGAAATTATATGAGCCTGTTTCAACAGCTCATCTCCCTTCATATCAGGCATAATGTGGTCGGAAATAATTAAAGGAATTTCATCCCCCTCCTCTAGCAATTCTTCAATTAACTCTAATGCCTCTTGCCCACCTTCAGCAATTTCGATTATATAATCATTGCCAACAGCCTCTTGCAGTTCTGCTTTGAGGCTCCTGAGTACAGTTTTCTCATCATCAATACAGATAATTACCTGTTGGCTCATAGTTTAGATAAACCAGATTTAATAGTTTCTAGCAAATCGGATTCCAGCCAAGGTTTAGATAAGCAACAATGAAGGTTGGCTAGTTTTTTTGCTCTTTCAATGGCTACTTCATCCGCTTGACCCGTCAGCAGAATTTTAATAACATGCGGGTATTCCTTGTGAATGCGGATTAGTAGCTCATCTCCCTTAATACCGGGCATTAACCAATCCGAAATAATCAGAATCACGTGGGTGTGTTCGTCAGAAAGTTCGCTGATTACATCTAAAGCCTCCTCAGCATCTTCGGCTGCTTCGTAAATGTAGGCATTGCCAAATTCTGCTGCTAGCTGCGTCCTGAGACTGTCTAATACCATTCTCTCATCGTCAACGCACAAAATAACTGGTTTAGACATCTATTTTTTATCCTTTTTAATTGTTATTAGTAGCAAAGGTAGCCAAAGTAGTAAAGTGTATTAGTAGGCCCCATCTTATCTTAAGATGTCACAAGTCAACGGCTCGCCAAATCCTCTCCCCCTCCCCAGTCGCCGAAACCAACCAACTTATCTGCGTAGCACCTTAGCTGAGCATAACGCATCGTACTGCTGTTTTACATCTGTTTCCTGTTGAATCTGAGATATTGCACCATTCTCAATTAGCCGTAGGGGCGGGTTCGCCAACAGCCTTAAAGCTTGCAAATAGGTTCTATAAACCCGCCCGACCCCACGAAAAATCCTCTTATTGATATTGCTGCAAGATGTCAGTTGAATCGGAGTTAGGGGCCTCAAAACGTTTTATCTTTTGAAATCAATCCTCTCTATGGGGTAGATGGCAGCTTACGCGGAACCAAGCAAAATCCGACCGACTTACTACGGGAGCATCTCATATTTGTAAAAATACTTCTTCTGGCTCCTTCCTTCTTCTGGCTCCTTCCTTCTTCTTCTTTCCTTCTGCCTCTTTCCTTCTGCCTCCTGCCTCCTGCCTCCTGCCTCAAAACTCCAATTTCTAGCGGAGGGCTGCAAAGGTGAGATGCTCCCCTTACTACCTTATATCGTTTGCGAACTCCTTGACCTGCTTATACAGTGATCGTTGGCAGGAAAACATTAAATGTAGTTTTGCCCGGAATTGATTCGACTTCAATTTTTCCCTGATGCTTGTCAACAATCTTCTTCACAATATCTAGTCCTAATCCGCTGCCTTCTCCTGCGGGCTTAGTAGTAAAAAATGGGTCAAATATTTTCCCTTTTATTTCTTCTGGTATCCCCTGGCCGGTGTCGCTAATGCTAATCTTAGCCTGATCATCTTGAGCCGTTAACTCAATTGTTAACGTGCCTCGATAACCCATTGCTTGCAAAGCATTGTGAATTAAATTCGTCCAAACTTGATTTAGTTCGTCTGGATAGCACAGTATCGGCGGGATTTCGGCATAGTTTTTGATAACCTCAACTCCCTGTTTGAGGAGATTTTGATACAGGGTTAAGATTGTTTCAATACCTTCTGTAATACTGGCTGCTGTTTTTGCGCCAGACTGTTCGTAGCGGGCATAAGTTTTCAATGCAAAAACTACTTTTGATGCTCTATCTGTAGCTGTGTTGATAGTAGCAATACCTCTTTTTAATTCAGAAATTTTGTATGCTAGGTCTAGGAGATGTAAACTATCATATCTTTGCAACAAAGGGACAAAGGTATCAATTTCATTATAAACGCCCATGATCGTTAGGCGATCGGCTACGGTATCGGCACTGTCAATTCCTAATTCTTCCAATTGGCTTCTCAAAGCTCTCTTCAATTTGCGTTCTTCTTTGGTTGATAAGCTTGCTTCTTGTTGGAGGGAACGCTGAAGTAAACTCAAGAAATTCTGTGCTTCTTCTGGGGAGAGAGATTGAAAAAGTGCCGGCAACTGTTCTAAAGTTTGATTTAAGAACTTAGAAACATTTCCTGCCGACGAGCGAATTGCACCCAGGGGAGTGTTAACTTCGTGAGCAACTCCGGCCACAAGTTGTCCTAAAGCTGCCATTTTTTCTGATTGAATCAATCCTTCTTGGGTGGCTTCGAGATTGCTTAAAGCTTGTGATAATTCTTGGGTGCGTTCTTCGACTTTGGCTTCTAAGTTGGCATAGAGTTGGGCATTTTCTATGGAGATGGCAGCTTGGGAGGCTAAGATATTTAAGACTGCCAACCGATCGGGAGTAAAGGCATTTGTAACGAGAGTATTTTCTAAGTAAAGAATGGCGATCACCTTTCCTTGATGTTGAATCGGCAGACACAAAACCGACTTGGGGTGATGCTGGATGATATAAGAGTCAGCAGCAAAGGTAGCCTCAGTCGTCGCATCATTAATTACCAAAGTTTCTTGGGTGCGCGAGACATAGTTAATAATCGCGATCGGAATTACGCTAGAGTCAACAACGGGAGTTGAGAGAAGGTTGCACGATTTACCGATCGCACATTGAGCCGCGACGAAGAAAGAATCTCTTTCTCTCAAAATCATAGCTCCTTTTTCTGCTCCCGCATTCTCAATCATCACTTGCATCAAAGTGGAGAGCAACTTATCGATGTTGATTTCTCCTGAAAGTGATTGAGATGCTTTGATTACTGTTGCCAAGTCCAGAATTTGTGAAACACCTGAACTGGTACTGGCAACAGTTTCCGCAATCATTTTGGCAAGTGTCTGACCTCTTTTTAAGCTCGTTTTAGGGTGAAAAATAGGCGCAAGTAATTGGAGATAGCGCTTTTCTAAATCCTCAACTTTTGCCTGGGCGCCCCAGCGTGCATAGGCGTAGTAAGCATCAGTTAGGTACACTTGGGCAATTTTTTCTTTTCCCCAGGCTAAATAGAATTTAGCTGCCAGCTCATTGCTAAGTGCTTCTTCATTAATGTACTGATTTTCTTTAGCGAGTTTAATAGCGCGATCGTAATAATCCATCGCCTTCATATTTTGACCTAAAACTCGATGTCGTTCTGCTTCCACTAAATACCATTTATGCAGATAATTCATCGGAGCATTTTGCGCCCACTGTTGCAGCGTGCTTTGATGGGTTTCCACTAAGGCAAGATTTTCAGTTTGCTCATCAATTGCTGGCTGTGCCGGAAAAAGTGCCAGGTGGGTGAGGGCGGCATAAAAATGGAAAATGGGGACAAAAACCGATCCCGATACTCCCATCAAATACTGTTTGACTTGAGTAATGTTGTCTAGGGCAGCCGTGTAATTGCCATAGCAGTAAGCAAGCAGCAGTTTGAAGATGCAGGCACAGGCGATCGCCGTGAATTCATTATCCTGATAGTGCTTGGGAATCATCACCGTTTCATCGTAGGCGGAGCCTATTAACAAATCCGGCCGAATATGGGTTTCCCTCAAGTTCTGCACCGTCTGCTGAACCATATCCAAATAAATCTGAGCAGAATATTGTTTCAACTGCGCCATAACAGCCCTGTAACCTGCTATTTCGGGTTCCCAAGTGTCTAGTTCTACCCCAGCGAATAAATGCGTATAAAAATAAATATATATGTTGTAGCCAGCGTCTACAAAGTCGCCAGTTTCCATGCCAGCCGTAAAGCCATCTTTCAGCGTCGGTATCGTTGCCAAAAGAGATTCTTGATGATGCTGAATCCAGCCACCAAACAAAAGTAGAACTGTGGGCTTGAGTTCGGGCACATTCAACCTATCGAGTAATGAGAGTGCCAATTGCCCAAAGCCATAGCCGGTTTCCACCTCTTGTAAAAAGGCACACAACACCATCCCGTGCATCGCATACCCCACCGTCGAGGCGGGCGCATTCCCAAAGGAGAGCGATAAACTCACCATCGTTGAGCTCAGCAGGGGCAGTAAACCGGGCATTCCCTGGAAAATGGGTGGAAACAACATACCAGACAGTTGCATAGCTGCCTGAGTCTGTGGATTTGTCATCACAGGTAGGTCAACCAATTCCTCAATCTTTCTGCTGCCGAGGAGGGCCGCAAGGGCTTGTAGCGCTTTGCCAATCAAGGCTTCATCAGGTTCGGCAGGGAGTTCAATCCCCAATTGTAAGAGTGCCTCTCTTGCTACGGCGATCGTTTCTAACACCTTGCTCTGGGCTGTCTGAGCTGCAATTTGAATTTCGTAAATTTTAACTCGATCTAAAATTGTTTGGGCTTCTTGCAAAACCAGTGCTGCCATCTGTTCCATACCCTCAAGGTCAGCATTCAAATAGGCAGCTTCAGCAGCAGCAATATAGAGATTCAGGGTTAATTCATATTGAGTTTGCCAGCAGTTTGCCCTCAAGAGTTCAATCCCTGTTTGCAGATAAATATTTGCCGCAGCATAAGCAGTTGAAGCTTTAGCTTTACGTCCGGCAATTAAATTTAATTGAGCTAGTTGATCTCGCTCAGTCTGATACTCAATTAACTCCACCCCCATATTCAACTGGTTGACAATATCAAAAATTTTCTCTTGTATTTCTGCTTCCGTAGGGGCGGTGCCCCCGTGCCCGCCCTTCCTCAACAGCAGTTGCCCAATTTCGAGATGGGTGGACTGTTTCTGGGATTCGGGAATCAGAAAATATGCTGCTTGCTGCACTCGGTCATGTAAAAACTTGTAGGGAACCGATAACTCCGACGCTTGTGCAACTTCAACTGATTCCGAGTCCTGAAAAAACTTGTAAACTTCAGTAATCGGAATAACTAACCCTTCTTGCAACGCTTTCCACAAATGGGCCGCTGTCTCACTCTGAGATTTTTTATGAACAATGGCCAGGGTTGCTAAGTCAAATTGGTTGCCAATACAAGCTGCTAGTTTCAGAACATTCTGGGTATCTCTGGGCAAGTTTTGCAACTGAATCGCCATAAACTCGACCACATCATCGGTAAAAGCTAGCGTCCTCACTTGGGAAATATCGCATTGCCAACCCCCCATTGCTTCCCTTAGCCAAGGGGGGGTTGGGGGGGTAACATCAAACTTAATTAACCCATCTTTATGAAGAAATTTTAGAAATTGAGTAGCAAAAAAAGGATTCCCTTTGGTTTTGGTAAAAATTAGTTCTGTCAGAGGAATCGCCCTTTCTGGTGGACAGGAAAGAGTATCGGCAATCAGGCAATTCAGGGAAGTTTTGTCTAGGGGTGCTAAAGTAATTTGGTTGACTGTTGCCGAGTTTTTGCGAATCTCATCCAAGGTCAGGATCAGTGGGTGTGCTGGAAAAACTTCATTATCCCGATACGCTCCCATTAACAACACATAGCGGGTATTCGTCTCGCTCATCAACAATTGCATTAGCTTCAATGAAGCCGAGTCTGCCCACTGCAAATCATCCAAAAAAATTACTAAAGGATGCTCTTTTGTTGCGAACACTCGGATGAAGTTTTGAAATAATAAATTAAAGCGATTTTTAGCGGCGGTTCCCTCTAGTTGGGGTACTTTTTTCTGCTTGCCAATCAGGTGTTCTAATTCAGGAATGACATCAATAATGACCTGACCGTTTTCACCCAAAGCCTCCAATATTTTGACTTTCGCTTTCTGCACCTGGGCCGCACTTTCGGTGAGTAATTGCCGCATCAAATTCTGGAATGCTTGTACCCATGCAGAAAAGGGAATATCACGCTTGAATTGGTCAAATTTTCCTTTGATAAAGTAACCCCGTTGGCGGACAATGGGTTTGTGAACTTCATTCACTACAACGGTTTTACCAATGCCGGAAAAGCCAGCCACTAGCATAATTTCGACTCTCCCTTGCTCCCCGTTGGTAAGGGTGGGGTGACTGATGCGATCGAAGGCTTCTAATAGCGTCTTAACTTCAGTTTCTCTACCGTAGAGTTTTTCGGGAATGACGAAGCGATCGCAAATATCCCTATTCCCCAAGGTAAACTGGCTAATATTGCTATTTTCTTCCCATTGCTGCCAACAGTTTTCTAAGTCGTATCGCAGTCCAACAGCACTTTGATAGCGTAACTCTGGAGTTTTCTCCATCAATTTCATAATGATATTATTCACCATCACTCCCATAGATGGAACCCGATTTATTGGGGGAGTTGGAATCTTGGCAATATGACAGTGAACTAACTCCATTGGATCGGTCGAGTTAAAAGGTAATTGCCCTGTCAGTAGTTCGTAAAACGTGACTCCCAGCGAGTAAAAATCTGTGCGGTAGTCGATACCCCGATTCATTCGTCCCGTCTGTTCTGGGGACATATAAGCTAGGGTTCCTTCTAAGACGTTTGGATTTTGGATTTGTTGGTTTTCTCTGGGTAAAAGAGAGGAAATGCTGAAGTCAATTAATTTAACTTCTTTAGTTTTAGGGTTAATGATAATATTCTGGGGCTTGATATCTTTGTGAATAATTCGGTTGTGATATAATCCTTCTAGGGTTTGGACAATCTGAATCGCGATGGGCATGAATTCATCTAGCGGTAGGGGCGAATTATGGGGGGAGGAAACCTCAGAATTACTTGATAGGCGATCGCCCAAATTCTTCGCTTCAGCATTAGCAGTATACTCAGCAAGGGAAACACCGCCAACATCCTCCATTACCAGAGCAAAAGCATGGCGGTAGTTTAAGAGTGCAATGGGTTTGACAATTCCCGGAAGGTCAAGATTTTTGGTAATGGTGTACTGATTCCGCAAATGCACCAGTTCGCCCACAGTTGGATACTCGCTCAATAGCAGTTTGATAATTACTTTTTGGTTTGACTCAGAAACTCCTCGATAAACCTGTGTTCTAGAGCCATTGTAGATTTGCTCAATGATGCGATAGCCGGGAATTGTTAACAAATTATCAGTCATTCGATTTTAGATTTTAGATTTTAGATTTTAGATTGAGCCCACGGATAAATTCGGGGGCGTGAGGATTTTATATTTTTGATTTTGGATTGATTCCACGGATAAATCACGGGGCGGGTACCATCAAGAAATTCTTGGTCCTGCCCAAGAGGTTAAATAAAGATTCTATAGATGCTACCGGAGCCTGAAAATGATAAATTTGGGAATAGACTAAGACAGCTCTATTGCTTAGCTCGTTTCTCTAATATCAAATCCGTTAGCATCGGAATAGTAAATCCGAGTTCACTGTTCACTGTTCACTGTTCACTGTTCACTGTTCACGGCGTCAACAGTCAACCGTCAACAGTCAACCGTCAACATCATGTATGAGTGTAACCGGAAATGATATAACAGGTGATAGACATTGTTCAGCCTGTACTAGCTGAATTTTTTAAGCGGAAATTCTTGGTTTTTCAAATTTTATCAAAGATTTGGGTTTAAAACCCCTTCTTCAGTGGCCGGCTTTAATTGTAAAATTTTAATAACTAGCCTAAAGTTTTATGCTGGAGCGTGTAGTATAAGAGGGGAGGTGAAGTCATGTTAGTTTTTGAGTTCAAGGCATACGGAAAATCGAATCAGTTCAAAGCAGTAGGCGAAGCAATTCGTACCGCTAAGTTTGTCCGCAATAGCTGTTTGCGTTATTGGATGGACAACAAGAAAGTGGGTAAAAACGACTTAAATAAATACTGCGCCGTACTAGCTCGCGATTTTCCTTTTGCCGACGAACTCAACTCAATGGCAAGACAAGCTAGCGCAGAACGGGCATGGTCTTCTATTTCCCGATTTTACGATAACTGCAAGAAAAATATTCCTGGTAAAAAAGGGTATCCACAATTTCAAAGAGATGGCCGTTCGGTGGAATACAAAACCACTGGATGGAAACTTGCTGACGATCTCAAATCAATCAACTTTACCGACAAAAAAGGAATTGGACGATTAAAACTAAAAGGCACACGCGATCTACATTTTTACCAAATTAGCCAAATAAAAAGGGTGAGATTGCTCAAACGTGCTGATGGCGTGTACGTCCAATTCTGTGTGGATGTCGATAGAAAAGAAAACACAGAACCCTCTGGTACTACGATCGGATTAGACGTGGGATTGAAGGAATATTACACCGATTCAAACGGAACTACGGTTGAAAACCCGAGGTTTTTAAGAAAAGGTGAGAAAGTCCTCAAACGCTATGGGCGTCGCGTATCCAGGAAAGTTAAATGTTCAATAAACAGGGGCAAAGCTCGGCAGATTCTAGGTAAACGCCATCTCAAAATAAGTAGACAACGTAAAGACCATGCTGTGAAATTAGCAAGGTGCGTAATCTCATCAAACGATGTAGTCGTCTACGAAGATTTGAGAATCAAAAACATGGTGAAGAATCATTGTCTGGCTAAGTCCATTAATGACGCATCTTGGTATCAATTTCGTGTTTGGCTTGAATACTTTGGGAAAGTGTTTGAGAAAATCACGGTTGCGGTGAATCCCCAATACACCAGTCAAGAATGCTCTAGCTGCGGTCAAATCGTGAAAAAAACGCTATCTACAAGAACTCATGCTTGTCAATGTGGTTGTGTCTTGGATCGTGACGAAAACGCAGCTAAAAATATCCTTAGTCGAGGATTGGGTACGGTAGGGCATACCGGAACCTTTGGTCTTGAACCAAGCAACTCTTTGGGAGAATTAGTCTCTACTGTTGTTGGAGAAATCCTGCCTCAGCAAACTGGCTCGTAGATCAAAGAATCCCCACGCCTTCAGGCTGGGGAGTGTCAAATAATTGCGCTGGAATTAGCTAAGTTTTTCACCGCTATTTTAAGATTTTCGACAAGGGCTAAATGATAATCGGTGAAAAGCCGATCGCCCGCAACGTTCCAAAGCTAACTTATGTTTAGCAGTACCATATCCTTTGTTATTTGTCAAGTCATATTCAGGATACTTAACAGCCAAACGTACTATTAATTCATCGCGCCAAACTTTCGCCACAATACTAGCAGCAGCAATCTGAATCGATCGCGCATCACCCTTAATCATCGTCTCTTGCTCGATCGACAAATTGGGAATCCTTTGATTCCCGTCAACCAAACACAAATCCGGCGTCACCTTCAACTTCAAAATCGCCCGCTTCATCGCCAACAAAGAAGCCTGCAAAATATTGAGGCGATCGATCTCCCGCACCGAAGCCGCACCAATTTGACAGTCAACCGCCACAGCCCGGATTTTCACAGCTAACCGACTCCGGGCTGCGGCACTCAACTGCTTGCTGTCGCGCACCCCGCAACTTGCTAATTCATCGAGAACTTCGTCGGGCAAAATGCAGGCTGCAGCCACCACCGGCCCGAACAAAGCGCCTCGTCCGACTTCATCCACACCCGCAATTAGTAGAGTGTTCGAGGGAGAGGGGGAAAGGGGAAGATGGAAAGATGGGAAGAGAGTAAAAATTTCTACTTCTTCCTTCTTCCCTCGAACCTCTGACTTCTTCCTTCTTCCCTCTGACTTCATATCACTCATCCACAACGGCTGACGAGCGGCGGCGGCGGCGGCGGTTGATAGCCGGCTCCTCGGGTTCGCTGGGTTCGCTGGGTTGGCTGGGTTCGATCGGCTCATTGAGTTCGATCGGCTCATTGAGTTCGATCGGCTCATTGAGTTCGATCGGCTCATAGGATTCGATCGGTTCATAGGATTCGATCGGCTCATAGGATTCGATCGGCTCATAGGATTCGATCGGCTCATAGGATTCCCCCATCAAATCGCTGGGTTCCTCCATTCGATCAAAACCATCAGTTTGGTCGATCGAACTCTCGCCGTAAATTTGGGCCTCATCATCCTCAGAAAAAGCAGGCTCAACTACCGACCTTTCTGGATAATAATCCCGTTCCTGTGCATTCTGTACAGGCGCCGTCGGTTCAAATTCAAATTCGAGCTGCTCGAAAGGCGGCTTGTTCGGGGCCGCTCCGGGGAGAGTCACCGAAACGATCGCATTCTTAGGATTTTTCACGCTGCGATCCGTAAGCACCAAAGGAGAGACCCCCATCAGAGCATAAACATCCTGCTCCTCCGCCGTCATTTCCACCGAAATCACCTCTGGAGGCTCCACCATCGGCTTCATCAACTCCGACTTAGCGGGACGCACGCGATCGAAATCCTCGCGCCTGCCCACAGTCGCCATATTCACTAGCCCGAAGCCCTCCGACGCGGCCCGGATGCCGGGGGGTGCTAGATACTCAGAGCGCGTATCCGCGACGGGAGCGCTCGAAGTATTCGGCAGCCGCAACTTGCTGCGTACAGGTTCCTCCTCCGCCGGGAGAGCAAAAGGCTCTTCGCCAATCCGGCGGCGGCGGCGCCGTCTAGTTCCGTTCCCCAAATCCTGATAGCTGGGATGGTTGAGCAAGTCCAAAGGCGAGGCGTTACTGCCGGTCTCAAAATCCACACTTTCGCTCTGACTCGGAGGTTCCCAAGCAGCCCGAGCAGGTTCGGGGGGGCGTTCTTCCCGCACTGGTGCAGGAGTTGCAGCCGCCACAGGCGTCAAGCTGCGGCGTTCCAATCCTTCGGGCAAATTCAACAAAACGCGGTTCGACGTAGCAACAGTGCGATCGGCCGATTCCCGCACCGCTGCGGCGAAGTCTTCTTCCCCTGGCAAGCGCACCAGATGACCCAACCCGCTGCAAGTAGGACAACTGTGGCCGAACAACTCGTAAATATTTTGACCTTGCCGCTTGCGAGTGAGTTCTACCAGTCCCAATTCCGACAGTTGAGCGATTTGTGGCCGAGCTTTGTCAGCTTTGAGAGCTTTATTGAAATGTTCCAGCACCTGCAACTGATCGCGGCGGGATTCCATGTCAATAAAGTCAACAATAATCACCCCGGCAATATTGCGTAACCGCAGTTGTCTAGCAATTTCCGTGGCTGCTTCGCAATTTGTCCAGAGTACAGTTTCCCGAGCCGTCGCCGATCGAGTAAACGAGCCAGAGTTGACATCTATCACCGTCAGCGCCTCAGTCGGCTCGATAATCACATAACCACCCGAAGGCAAATCAACCCTTGGTCTGAGGGCTTCTCGAATCGCAGCGTTAACCCGGAAAAATTCTAAAATCGAGGCGCGCTCTCGGTGGTGGTCGATCAAAACTCCCGCAGGCAGTTTACCGCCGTTCCAGCTCATCAACTGCTGCTTCACCCGCTTAATTCCATTTTGCGAGTCCACCACAATCCGATTCACGTCACCGCTGAACATATCCCGCAGCACCCGCTGGATAAAATCGTCATCCCGGTTGAGCAGTGCCGGCGCCCGCGAAGTACCGCCTTCGAGTTGAACGGCTTCCCACTGTTTTTGGAGGACTTCCAAATCTTCCATGATGGCTTCTTCAGTCATCCCTTCAGCCTCGGTGCGTACCAGCAGCCCCATGCCGGCCGGTTTCACCAAAATAGCCAGGGCTCTGAGGCGGTTGCGCTCTGCTTCCGACTTGATCCGCCGCGAGAGATTGACTCCCCTGCCGTAAGGCATCAGTACCAAATAGCGGCCCGGCAGGGTAATGTTGCCTGTCAGCCGGGGGCCTTTGCTGCCCGTCGGTTCTTTCATTACCTGTACCACCACTTTCTGCTGGGGGGTCAGGAGTTCTGTAATTGCTCCTGCCGAGCGTTTAAGGCGCAGGGGGCCGAGGTCTGTTACGTGCATGAACCCGTTACGTTCGGGATCGCCAATATTGACGAATGCCGCATCTATCCCAGGGAGTACATTTTCGACAATTCCCAAGTAAATGTCACTGACTTGGTGGCTGCCTGTGGCTACCACAAGTTCTTGGATTTGATCTTCTGAAAAGACGGCAGCAATGCGATGCTGCTCTGCTATAACTATCTGCTTTGTCATTCAATTTCCTCAAAAAACTGGCAGCAAGTTAGAGACACTTACGCACTCATAGTGCCTCTGACTTAGACTGTAATTAGTAGTAGCTTGAAGAGTTATTAGCTGTGAGTTGGTGCAGGGTGGAAGGAAAGTTAACTGTTGACCGTTCACTGTTAACTGTTAACTGTTGACTGTTCACTGTTCACTGTTAACTGTTACAGATAAAGTAGTTAAACCCGCCCGTACAGAGTTATGAGTTATGCTCAGCAGATAAATCTGAGAGATAGAAATAAGGAGGCTTTTATCGAGTTAGCACTATTGAGGTTTGAGTTGAGAATTGCGACATCAATACTCAAAATTCAACACTTACAACTCTTCCTTTGAACGAGCGCGAATAAATTCATTGACACCGTACCAATTTCTTAACACACAACTTAACACTACGAACTGATAACTCCGCTTGCGTGGTGGTAGAGGGCTGGTTTTGAGGGAAGTAGGTAGGAGTGAAAGCGCCTAGACTTTTGTTGAATTCTTGCGCGATCGCACTCAACATACCCCAGCTTGGCATTCGACTGCAACCTCCGCCCCGGCCAACCCTAAAACCTCGTCAGTCGATTTTAGATTTTAGATTTTAGATTTTAGATTTACTCCACAGATGAATCTGGGAGATTGAAATTTAGTCTAAAATCTAAAATTTGGATTCTCCACGAATTAAGTCGGGGGCTTATTTCCGTTTTTTGACGGGTCAGTCGATTTTAGATTTTAGATTTTAGATTTTAGATTTACTCCACAGATGAATCTGGGAGATTGAACTTTAATCTAAAATCTAAAATTTTGGTTCTCCACGAATTAAGTCGGGGGCTTATTTCCGTTTTTTGACGGGTCAGTCGATTTTAGATTTTAGATTTTAGATTTTAGATTTACTCCACAGATGAATCTGGGAGATTGAACTTTAATCTAAAATCTAAAATTTTTGGTTCTTCACGACTTAAGTCGGGGGCTTCTCTCCGTTTTTTGACGGGTCAATCGATTTTAGATTTTAGGTTTGAGATTTTAGATTGACTCCACAGATGAATCTGGGAGCTGGAACTTTAATCTAAAATCTAAAATTTTTGGTTCTCCACGACTTAAGTCGGGGCTTCTCTCCGTTTTTTGACCCGTCAAAAACATCTATTGTTGAATACCCGCTCTGCGGTTTGAACCGTGAGATTTTTGAATAAGCCGACCACCGACAACCAGTCGATCGATCGAAATTAATCGCTAAATTTGGTTCACACCCTCCGGCGGGTTTGGCGCTAGATTTAGCCCGTGAATGTACAACAAAAAGGCTTGAAGTCTTGAACAGAAGCAAATTGCACCCAGCCCGCGTTGCTGGTTGACGAGGGCGACGAGCGACTAAAGCGCTCGAGCCGCCGCGGCTTCCATAACAA
Source organism: Microcoleus sp. T3_B1 (assembly GCF_036700445.1). NCBI lineage: Bacteria > Bacillati > Cyanobacteriota > Cyanophyceae > Oscillatoriales > Microcoleaceae > Microcoleus > Microcoleus sp. T3_B1. Next base: position 91,779 of record NZ_JAUBOX010000002.1, on the reverse strand, counting down.
GCGATTATAGCGTGAAACGACACATCCCGATCGAGAGCCGAAGGTGAAAAATTCCACCACGGCTTCCCTATCTTAACCATAACCTAGGATTAGCTGACTACGCTCAACCTGCAGAAGCTGAATTTCCTGCTGGCTGACTTGTTCGAGCATGAAAACAATATGTTCTGGCTTTAGCAAGTTGCCGTCGCTGCGACAACTGCCGGTAAAGCGCAAGACGGCTCTACCTTCGGATGTAGTACCAGAGGCAGAGGTGCTGCTGTCTGGTTTGTGCTCTACAAGTTCTAGTTTGTGGAGTCGATCGCGCAAATTGACATTGTGCGTCTTTCCAGACTTAGTAGTATGCACCCGCCAAAAAGCCTCGGTTTCGGCGATCGTCTTGACCCAAGCATCCCAATTGGCATCAGGAGCCACGGAGACAGGAGCAGTATTTTCCCGGTCTAATTGGTCATTTTCTGTCAAGGAGCCTGCCGAGGTCACAGTAATTACGTACTCCGCTGCTTCTAACAACTGGTTAGCAGAAGGAGCCTTGAGATCGATCGACTCAACCTTGTAAATCGGAATATTTTCCGGCAGCTTAGCGGCCAACTTTTCCCGAAAACTCTCAATATCGATCGACTCAGTTAGCTCAAAATCGGCAATTTCCCCAGTGCTGGTAACACCCAGAGGCAGAGCATTTGCCAGAGAAATCCGAGGGTTCGGGTGAAACCCGCCGGTAAACGAAATCGGCAAATCGGCTCTGCGGACTACTCGATCGAACAATCGGATCAAATCCAAATGACCAACCAAAGCCATATCGCCCACCTTCCCGAACCAAACCCGAAAACGCTGTTTCCGCTCAGTATTCGGGACAAACTCCCCAGCAAACTCAGGAATTGGCAGCGCATCCACAACCACATTGTGTCCGAAATCGGTGCCACACACCCCGCAGCGCGAACACCCTTCAAAGGAACAGTCGGGAACAGTCGCTGCTTCTAAAGCCTTTTGCAAGTCAATTTTCAGCCAGTTTTTGTCGATTCCCGTATCTAAGTGATCCCAAGGCAGGGCCTGATCGAGAGAGAGAGAGGGGGAGGGGGAGAGGGGGAGATTGGGGGAGGGGGAGAGGGGGAGATGGGGAGAATTGGGAAAATCTTCCTTGATTTCTCTTCCTTCTTCCTTCTTCCTTCTTCCGACTTCCATCGGACTGACATCCGTTACATCCGTTACAGAATCCGTTGCCGAACTTCCTTCTTCCTTCTTCCTTCTTTCTTCTTCCTTCTCCTCTTCCTTCTCAAAAAGATTCCACTCGCCGCTTTCGACTTGGCGGTATTTCCAGGTAAGGCCCGATTCATCGATCGCCTGAGTCCAAGCTTTGTAAGCCTGATCCAAGCTTTCCCACCACGCATCCATACCCGCGCCAAGTTCCCAAGCGCGGCGGACTACAGCAGCCAAACGTCGATCGCCCCGTCCGACAAAATCCTCCATTGCCGAAATCCGCACATCAGTGTAATTCACCTTGACGCCCCGCATCCCCCGAAACTCTTCCTTCAGGAGTTTTTGCTTGCGGGAAAACTCAGCAGTAGAAACCGAGTGCCACTGAAAAGGAGTGTGAGGCTTAGGCGTAAAATTAGAAATTGTCAAGTTAAAAGTCAGTCCCCGCCTGCCATTGATCCTGCATTCCCTGTGCAGCCAGCGGACTGTTTCGGCGATGCCGAGAACATCAAAATCTGTTTCTCCCGGCAAACCGATCATAAAGTACAGCTTGATTTTATCCCAGCCGCGATCGACCGCAGTTTTGACACCCCGAAGCAATTCTTCGTTTGTCAAACCTTTGTTAACGATGTCGCGCATCCGCTGAGTACCAGCTTCCGGCGCAAAAGTCAAACCGCCTTGTCGCGTCCCGCCGAGAATGTCGGCAATATTATCGTCAAATCTGTCAACTCGCTGGCTGGGTAGAGACAGAGAAATATTTTTATCTTTCAGGCGATTTTTGATTTCCATCCCGACTGCTGGGAGTGCCAGATAGTCGGAACAACTCAGGGAAAGCAGGGAAAACTCGCTGTGCCCGGTGGCTTGCATCCCCTGTTCTATCGCCTCTACGACTTGCTGAGGTTCGACATCGCGCGCTGGGCGAGTCAGCATTCCCGGCTGACAGAAGCGACACCCGCGGGTGCATCCCCGGCGGATTTCTACTGTCAGTCTGTCGTGTACTGTCTGGACGTAGGGAACCAGGCCGATCGAATAAGCTGGTATGGGAGTTGCCACGCGGCGCAGAATTCGTTCGGGAACTTGCGGGCGGTTGGGATGAACAGAACCGTCGGCCGCCATATCGTAGAATTGCGGGACGTAGACGCCTGGAATTTGCGCTAAATCCAGCAGCAATGCTTCTCGGCTCAAATTATTTGTTTTGCCTTCTGCCAAAATCAAGCCAATTTCTGGCAGCAACTCTTCTCCATCTCCCAAAGCGATGAAGTCAAAAAAGTCAGCGTAGGGTTCGGGGTTAGAAGTTGCCGTTTGTCCGCCAGCAAAAATCAGCGGCATTTGACCGTTTTGGCGATTAGTCGCTCTTTCTTGCCAAGTTAGTGGAATGCCGGCTAAATCCAGCATTTCCAGAATGTTTGTTGCTCCGAGTTCGTAGCTGAGGCTGAAGCCCAGAATATCAAATTCTGTGAGCGATCGCCTCGATTCTACGGCAAACAGGGGAGTTTTGGTCGATCGTAGTTTTGCTGCCAAGTCGGGGGCGGGCAAATAAGCCCGATCGCACAACTGCCTCGGCAAAGCGTTCAAAATGTTGTAAAGGATGATGTGCCCCAGATTGGAAGCACCAACTTCATACACTTCTGGGTAAGTGAGAACCCAGCGCACAGACGCCGCGTCCCAAGGCTTGTGCGTAGCACCCAATTCGTTTCCCAGATAACGAGCAGGCTGATTAATCTCTGCTGTAAGTAATTCTTCGACTTTTACTGCCACGGCTCGACTCGCTAAATAGTTGCGACTCTTAAGCAGCCTACCTTAAAATCTGCCAATACGCCAACGACAGTCGTCTGTCTTTTCGGCCATTTAACCGAATTTGCTGTGTTTTGTTGCCTGTTCTCGTCGATGAGGAGGCTTTATCAAAGAAATGGGTTTAAAACCCCGTCGTTCTAGGACGGCTTTAATTCCTTCTGAATTTTCCCGATCGTGTTAAAATAGTATGGCATACTAAAGTAGTAAAACAGCTAAAAATAATGAAAGCAAGGTTCCAATACAGATTCTATCCAACCGATAGACAACGCCAGAGTTTGGCTCAGTTGTTTGGTTGTGTAAGAGTTGTTTGGAACGATGCTTTGGCTGTTAGCAGATGTGGCAAATATCCTGGGTACAACACTCTATCCAAGTCTCTAACTATATCTAAAAAGACAGAACAAAGGGCATGGTTGAACGATGTTTCATCCGTGCCGCTGCAACAATCCCTCAAACAGTTAGAGGTTGCTTACAAAAACTATTTTGATTTCCTAAAAGGGAAGAGAAAAGGCAAGAAAGTGGGTCAACCCAAATTCAAAAAAAAGACTAACAGTCAGTCTGCAACTTTTGCTAAAACAGGTTTCTCTATCAAAGGTGAGTCCGTGTATCTGGCAAAAATTGGAAATGTTAGCCCTATTTGGTCTAGGGAGTTACCATCAGAGCCTAGCTCTGTAACTGTACTAAAGGACTGTGCTAATCGCTATTTCTTGAGCTTTGTAGTAGAAGTTAAGCCCGTTCAAATTGATGCTAAAAACCCAAGTGTCGGAATTGATTTAGGGATTAAAACTTTTGCTGTGATGAGTAATGGGGAGAAAGCTAAAAGTCCAGACTATAAAGTGTTAGATCGAAAAATTCGTAAACTCCAAAAAAAGCTAGCTCGGCAATCTAAAGACTCGAAACGCAGAAATAGAACTCGGATTCAGATAGCCAAACTGCACAATCAAATTGCAGACACCCGTAAAGATTTCTTGCACAAGCTGTCAACCAAAATTGTTAGTGAAAACCAAACTATCGTTTTAGAAGACTTGAATGTGTCTGGAATGGTCAAAAACCGCAAACTTGCTAGAGCTATTAGTCTTCAGGGATGGAGAGAATTCCGAACTTTGTGCGAGGCAAAGTCTGAGAAATTTGGTCGAGACTTTAGAGTAATTAGTCGCTGGGAGCCTACCAGTCAAATTTGCTCGGATTGCGGCTTTAAGTGGGGAAGACTGGATTTAAAAATCAGATCGGTTCAGTGTTTGAATTGTGGCACTGAACACGAACGCGATGAGAACGCTGCAAAAAATATAAACAAAGTCGGGATAGGGCATTGCCACGACTCTAAACGGAGTGCGACTCGTTTCTAGGTAAATCAATAACCTAGAGTCCTTACATCGCCTGGGTTTCGACCCTTAAATAAAGTAAGGACAACTGTAGAGGGATGGAGGTGCAAGTCCTCCCCATTAAGGATGATGTGACGCCAAACCTACCCACACAGAGACTGATCATCAAAGTGAAGCTGGGAATAGGACGGGAAAAACAAGGGCTGTGATGCCTGGATACCCGTTAGGCAGGCTGACATGGATAACAAACGTGAATCTTCGGAAAAAGCATCCAAAGAGTACCGATGGAAACGAACATCGGATAACCACACAAGACCCGCACTGAAATTCCGTTAACAAGTGCAATCCTGGGTTGTGGTGGGTGAAGTGGAGAGTCCTAAATCAGTAATTATCACTCTACGGAACGAAGAAAAACGCTTAAATCTCCTGGGGTGGTCGAACAACCCAGGTAGGGCAAATCAAAGCCACATATGAAATAAGCGGGTAGGATGTGACCGAAACGGCAAGAACTAAGGACTCAAGCCTAACTGGTCACGGTCGATAGAGACTAAATCACTTAAGTAGTTGGCTCAGAAATGAAAGTTATGGCGACTCAAGAAATTGAAGTTGATAATTGGAAAGCATTGCCGTGGAAGAAATTCCAGAAGCTTGTCTTCCGCCTGCAAACAAGGATTTATAAAGCTCGGAAGAATGGCGACCGCAAGCTAGTGTGTAAGCTTCAGAAGTTATTACTCAACTCCCAGGCGGCTAAATATTTAGCCGTCAGGCAAGTCACCCAATTAAATCAGGGTAAAGCCACAGCAGGGGTAGACGGCAAAACTGCACTGAACTACAAAGAACGGATGCAATTAGCCCAAGACCTTCTAAAAGGCTGGAAGAAGTGGGAACACCAAAAACTACGAAGAGTAAATATCCCAAAAAAGGATGGCACTCAACGGAAATTAGGAATACCCACTATTAGTGATAGAGCGTATCAATGTCTACTCAAGTATGCGCTTGAACCCGCCGCCGAGGCAACATTCCACGGCAATTCATACGGGTTTCGACCAGGAAGGGGGGCGCACGATGTCCAGAAACGACTGTTCTCAGCCTTAAGGTCTACCAGCGATGGAATATCCAAAACCATACTGGAAATGGACATTGAAAAATGTTTTGACCGGATAAGTCACGAGACAATTCTGGAAAAGACAGAACTGCCAAAAATCGCTCTTAAGGGTTTAAGACTTGCCATTAAAGCAGGAGTTAGAGGGGAGTACCCATCGTCAACGGCAGGTACTCCACAAGGGGGGGTAATTTCCCCACTATTAGCCAATATAGCTCTCAACGGAATCGAAGATTGCTTCAAGAATAAAAACATCACCTGTTTAAGGTATGCTGACGACCTCGTATTTCTCTGTAAACCAGGGGTTGACCAATACGGACTACGTTTAAGCATCAATTTATTTCTTGAAGAACGAGGGTTGCAGGTTAAAGAAAGCAAAACCAAGCTCGTAAAGGCAACAGAAGGATTTGATTTCTTAGGATGGAACTTCAAAGTCAAGCCTAATGGAAAATTCATCAGCACTCCATCCCAGGAAAATACCCAAAAGGTAAAAGCCAAGATTAAAGTGACGATGAAAGATAGTAGATTCACCCTCCTTCAAAGAATCGCCAAATGCGGCTCATTGGTAAGAGGCTGGAGAAACTATAACCAATTCTGTGATATGACCTCACACGACCTATGGGCACAAGCCTATTGGACATGGAAATATATCCGCAAACAAGGGAGTTTCGACCGTCAAGGTACAACTGAAGTAATCCATAAGGCATTCCCTATGGTACCTTGGAGAGCTTGTTCCCATAACAATGTGACCGGAGATAAATCCCCGTTCGATGGCGATTTAACCTACTGGGCTAAGAGAGAAAACAAGAATTACTCAGCGATTAACACATCACTTCTGAAGCAACAAAATCATAAATGCAAAGCTTGTGGACTGTCATTTCTCAGTGGCGATAAGGTAGAGCTACATCATGCGGATGGAAACCATAATAATTGGCAGAAATCTAATTTACAGATGCTCCACCGTCAATGTCACCAACACCAGCCTATCCACGGAGAAGCCCGTGTAGCTCGAAATTCTCAAAAGGAAAAGTAGATATTGACGCTTGAGCTGTATGCAGTGAAAGCCGCACGTACAGTTCTGAAGGAGAGGTGTCCTGTGGCAACATAGGCATCGACTCTAACCACAGAGACAGAGTAAGACGACTTCGGTTGCGTCAGTCAGTGAAGTGTCAAGAATCACCGCACTTTTAGGGCGGTGAGTATGTCAACAGTGTTGTTTTACGCAGGAGTTTTCGGCATCAAAGCTATCGACATTTTCAAATATCTCAAAAACTCGATCGAGTTGGCTGAGTTCCAGAATCATCTTAATCCCAGGGGATACCGAGCAAAGACTAAACCTGCGCCCCATTTTTTTCGCCTGCTTGAGGCCCGAAACCAATGCCATCAAACCTGCACTGTCAATAAATTTTACTTCGGCCAAATCTACGAGTACCGCTACAACTCCGGGGGCTGCAATTGCTGTCGTTAGTTGTACGTCGAATTCTCCGGCGGTGGCTGCATTCAGGTAGTCTAGGGGTCGAATCACCGTAATTGGTTTATGGGCAAGAAGTGTCTGCATATGTCAAACCTATGATTGCTACGTATTTTCAACTACTGCGCTGGACGGATGTAAGCCTAAACCTACTTGATTACTCTGAGCCTAACTTAATTTGAGGCAAACTGACCAGTTGTTGTCAGTAGTTTTACTGAATCTTTATTTATTGACTCTTTTTTATGAAGTTTTGCGTAAGATTTGGGGAGGAAACGTAAGCTACTATACTATTTTTTATTTATGCCTGTAGGTTTAGTCTTGGCAACTATAAAAATTGCGATTGACTTTGCCGTAGCTGTTAGATAAAACTGAACAATGTAATTTAAATCACTTATTAGTTCTGATCTAGATCACCTGTTTGCTCGACAGTTTAGAGGAGAATAAAACTGTACGGAGTTCTCCGACTTACTATGCAAGCAACTCATGCTATTCGTCAACTTGTAGAAAAAGCCCTCTACATTAAGCAGTTGACGCCTGACATTGAAAACGAAATCAATTACGAGCTCACCCGTTTGGGGTACATCTCGGATATTGATTATGAGGCTTTAGAGTTATTAATGGATGAAATGGATGCCGGTCGGGTGCAATTGGTATCTAGTCGTCGATAGTGGGAATCGGGCGGCGAGTCCACATCCAAGAATCAAAAAATCCTTGCACGGCGGGCAATAGAGGAGTGTTATAAGCATTTACGCCGGCCGAAGATTTTTCTAATGAAGCATCTCGTTGCTGAACTTGATATTTGAGGAGATACTGTTAAGGGCGATCGTCCCTGCACCTGTGATCAAAAGCTAAAAACTTTGACTTAAATTAAATCTATAACTTTTGGGGTATGACAAATTAGGTTGATTGTGATCCACTTTTTGGCTTAATGAAGCACCTAGTTGTGAACTTGATGTTTGAGGAGATACTGTTAAGGGCGATCGTCCCTGAACCTCATACAATTTTAGATTTTAGGTTTTAGATTTTAGAAGTCGGACTGCTGATGATCAGGGTTTGAAACTTTTCTACAGTTGCATTCTTTTTAAAAGCTGTTATCAGTATCAAAAACTACAGACTGTGATCTAAATTAAATTTATAACTTTTGGGGCTTGACAAATTAGCTCTAATTCTGATTAATACTAAAAAAAGTTTTTCTTGGATTCGAGCGATCGCTCGAATCCAAGAAAATTGATGTGTAGTTACGACATCGGTCATCGCGGAGTCAATCTAAAATCTAATATCTAAAATCTAAAATCGTTCGATCGCGCCGCCAAACTTGCCACCACCGCCACCAACTCAGCAGGCTCGATCGGCTTGGGCACGTAAATTTGAAAACCCTGCTGCAGTGCCCGTATCCGTTCCTGTACCCTACCAACCGCCGTGAACGCCAACGCCGGAATTTCCCTATCCACCAGGAGCGATCGCACTTGCTGCAGCAAAGCCTCTCCATCAGGGGCCTGCATCTCGATATCGATCGCCAACACATCTGGATTCAGCCTTTCAATCGCCTCCAGGGCTTCGATTCCCGACCTAGCGGTCTCCACCAAGGCCCCGCAATCTTCGAGCACTGTACAGGTAAAATCGAGGGAATCAGCGTCGATATCGACCACCAACACCCGCACTCCCGAAAGATTGCTGCTGACAAAAGACTCCTTTACAGCGGCTGGCGTCTGGCTTTGAGGAGCCCCAAACTCCCCCGACCCGGAAACAGAAAATCCGCCGTCGCCACGCGGCTGTTTAATTGGCAATCTCACCAAAAAGCTCGCTCCCTGTCCCTTCCCAGCCGATGCCGCTTGCACCGTCCCCCCGTGCATTTCCACACAATGACGCACTAGCGCCAAACCCAAACCCAATCCGTTGTACGATCGCCTTATAGAGCTGTCAGCTTGGCTGAACCGCTCGAAAACATGGGGCAAAAACTCTTGTGAAATCCCTTGTCCCGTGTCGCTGACCTCAATTTCCACACAAGCGGGCGACAAATTTTTACAGCAAGCGGATTCCTCACGGGCCATCGTCCCCTCCACCTTCCGCACCGCCACCCTCACCTGTCCGCCATCGGGAGTAAACTTAATCGCATTCGACAGCAAATTCCACGCCACCTGTTGCAAGCGGCCGGCATCGCCACAAATCCGCCCCACAGTTGGGTCGAAATCCGTCACAATTTCAATATTTTTTGCCCCAATCGCGGGCGCGAGAGTATTTATCGCAGCCTCAACAGTCGAAATCACATCCACCCACCGCAAATTCAGCGACAATTTCCCGGTAATAATCTGCGACACGTCCAGCAAATCGTCGATCAGAGTTGCCAGCGAGCGCGTATTGCGGTCGATCGTTTCCAGAGCGCGAACAGTCGTTTTTTCGTCAAACTTGCGGTTTCGCAGCAGTTGCGCCCATCCCAGCATCGCATTCAGCGGCGTCCGCAATTCGTGGGACAAAGTTCCTAGAAACTCGTCTTTAATCCGGTTCGCCCGCGCCAATTCCTCGGCTCGATCGTGCAGTTCTCTTTCCAACTGCTTGCCAACCGTCAAATCGAGAATAAAAGCCACAGATTCTTGTCGCTTTTGCGCCAGCAAAACATATCCGATCAGCACCGGAATCCGGCTACCGTCTCTCCTCCAGAATTCCTTTTCGTAGGGAGTGCAAACTCCCGTTTCTTGTGCCTCTGCAATCCCCTTCTCGTCGAGAGACTGGTACTCCGGCGGCGTGCTCTCAATCCAGTTTAATTCCCCGCGCTGCAACTGTTCCCGCGTGTAACCAACTATTCGCAAAAATTCATCGTTGGCCTCCATGATACGGCCGTTAACATCCCCGAACATAATGCCGATCAAGTTAGCTTCGACCAACATTCTCAGCTTTTCTTCGCTAGCTTTGAATGCAGCTTCTGCTTGCTTGCGATCGCTAACGTCTTGAATGTAAGCCGACAAACCAGAATCCGAAGGATAAAAACGAACCTTCAACCACTTATTCCATAGCTGCACGAATTCTTCATACTCGACCGTTACATTTTCTGCTAATGCTTTGGCAGCCATTTTGTAACACTGTAAATCGACCGCCCAGGGAAATATCTCCCAAACATTTTTACCGATCAGTTCAGCTTGTGACTTGCCTAAAAGCTCTTGAGCTTTCTGGTTGACATAGGTATAGTTCCAATTTAAATCTACTGCGATAAAAGCATCGGTAATGCTTTCGAGAATGTTAATAATTTGATCGTTTGCCGATTGCAGCGCTTTAGCTGTTTCTTCTGCTTGCAACCTCGCTGCTTGTTCGCGGGACAAAGCAGCAGCGCGTTCTTGTTCTGCCTGTTTCCGATCGCTAATATCGATGTAAGAACCGATGTAACCTGCAAAAGTGCGATCGGGCCTGTACCGGGGTACGCCAGTACCCAACACCCAGCGGTATTCCCCGTCATAGCGTCTCAGCCGGCATTCGAGCCGGTACTCGCTGCCAGCGTCGAAGGCTTTTTGGTAAATATCCAAACATTCTGGCAAGTCATCAGGGTGCAAGTTTTCCATCCAACCCGTGCCCATTTCTTGCGCCAAAGTTCTACCGGTAAACTCCAGCCAAACTTTGTTAAAGTAATCGCCAAGTTGGTCAGTGTCCGACATCCAAATCATCACCGGCGCGGTATCTGCCATAATCCGAAATCGAGCTTCGCTCTCCTGCTGCTGTGCTTCGGCTTGCTTGCGCTCGTTCCGTTCTTGAACTTCCCGCAGGGCCCGCTGAATCGACGGCACCAAGCGTATCAAACGGCGTTTGAGAACATAATCAGTAGCGCCGCTTTTCAAAGTTTCGATCGCCACTTCCTCGCCCAAAGTAGCCGACACAAAAATAAACGGCACTCCCGGACAAGTAGTGTGGGCGATTTCCAATGCAGCTATCCCGTTAAAACAAGGCAGCATATAATCTGCCAAAATAATGTCAAAACGTTGTTTTTCCAGCGCCGTGGCAAAGTCTTCTCGATTTTCCACACACACCAGAGAAAATTGGAGCCCGCCATCCATTAGATATGCCTCAATCAGTTCGGCATCTAGGGGACTGTCTTCTACTAAGAGGATATTGAGCGTTTTCACAAAAATTCCTTTTACTTAAATATTAATTATCGGATACAAAATTTTATCGGGCTGCGGCTGGTTAAGTGAAGCCCAAAAAAGTCTTGCGTTTTGAATCGCTTAAAAAAATGTAAAAATCAATTGGTTTCATGAGTTGAGCATTCACATCTCAATCCTAACTTCTCATCAAGTCTATTGCTGCTTGCCGCGAGGTAAATCCCCCCTCTGACTTGATTGGCTAGTACGCTTGTTTTTCCTTAACTTTCGTCTGCGTCCCAGGAATCGGCACCGCTGGAGTCTTGCTTCTATGCAACCGTTTAGCTATACCCTGTTGAACAAATAGTTTCGCGCTTCTGGCTAGAAACAACTAGCTATGTAGTAATTTATCTCGCTTGCTACTAACTACTGCTACCTCGTTTGGCAGATTATTTTTTTGTAGTGATGCCCATGTTAATTCTATATTGTTTTGTCGCTCCTCTCAAACTCCAATTCCCTTGAATTCTCCCCTTATTTCCTGAATATCGATCGATCCTGTCAAAAAAAGTCAAAGTTCCTGGTCTGTCTGCTTTACTTTTTGCGGGATTTGCCTACCATGCAATACTTGCAACCGGGCCAACAGTTGGCTTGTCGATCGCCGTCGCCCCTCAAAAATTAAACACTACTTACTAACAATATTCATGCTGCATCTATCTAAAGATAGATTGTTGCAGAGACACTGAACTCAACCTGCAGAGATTCCCCTGAATTCGGTAAAACTCCTATGTTGCACCTTTTTCGAGAACAGGCAAGATGCCTGTTCCACAAAGAGTGAATTTGATTGTGGGATGGGCATCCTGCCCGTCCCTAAAAAGCTTATGGAAAATGGTGCAAGATATAAGTAAAACGAAGTGCCACCCCACCGAAAATCTGAGAAAGTTCGATCGACCAATTAATTCCCGATACAAATCACAGAAAATTTTATTTGGACTCGCTACACTTCGACTCCCCGGCTGTCTCAGACCACGAATTTCAAAGGTGGTACCCGCCACGTGATTTATCCGTGGAATCAATCCCAAATCGAAAATCTAAAATCCTCAAGCCCCCGCATTTATCCGTGGGGTCGCCTCTAAAATCTAAAATCTAAAATCTAAAATCTAAAATCGATTGACCGATCGGCTTATTGATTGAACTGACCCAAAATGTCTTAAAATATACAATACGGTGAGCTGCTGCACAGCCCGCATATATTAAAATCAAGCGCCAACTTGCAATAATTCTTTAAAATAGAGGTACAGCACCGGCGATCCCTAACTCTTCCCCCTCAGAAAGGGTAGGGTTTAGCAGAATTGAAGACGATCGTCTATGGTGACATCCAGTAAAGCCCGTGCAGTTGCTTTAGTCTCAGCTTTATTCAGGTTATTGGGAACCAGTTACGAGGAGATTTGACCCGCCGTGCTCCAACGCATCAAACAAGACTTAAAAAACGACCTGATCGCAGGACTATTGGTAGTGATACCCTTAGCTACAACCATCTGGCTGACAATTACCATCGCCAGTTGGGTGATCAATTTTCTCACCAAAATTCCCAAGCAGATCAACCCTTTTGACGGACTCCACCCGATTTTGGTGAATCTGCTAAATCTTTTAGTAGGGCTGGCTGTACCCCTGCTGAGCATTTTAGTCATCGGCTTAATGGCCCGCAACATTTTCGGCAAGTGGCTGCTAGACTTTGGCGAACGGCTGTTGCAGGCAATTCCCCTAGCCGGTTCGGTTTACAAAACCCTCAAACAACTGCTGGGAACCCTCCTCAAATCAAACGACAAATTTCGCCGCGTGGTGTTAGTGGAATATCCCCGGCGGGGAATCTGGACTTTAGCATTTGTGACCGGTACGATCGAGAGTAACGATATCCCGCCTCACCTTTCCGGTGAAACCCCGATCGGCATTTTCATCCCCACCACTCCCAACCCCACCACCGGATGGTACGCTATAGTCCCGGAAGCAGATTTAGTCAATTTGTCAATGTCGATCGAAGATGCCTTTAAAGTCATCATCTCCGGCGGCATCGTCAACCCCAGCAACTCAGTTCCAGTAAACCCCGAAAACATCAAGGGCAAAACACTCGAACCCTTGGTATCCGAATCAAGATACCAGGCTGTCCCAGTCGAAGAAGACTAAACCAAGACATCTTTAGTGGCCCTTCAGTTGACAGTTGACAGTTGACAGTTGACAGTTGACAGTTGACCGCAAAAGGGCGACCTCTAGCTGGAAGGAAGAGGATTGGAGTAATGAATAGTCTTCTTTTAATTTCTCCCGATCAGGCTTGGGGCTTTAAACCAATTCTTTCTGGTAAGGCCGTGTAAACTTTCCCCATAGCAGATAATATTTCGACAAAACCAGCCCAAACCGAGAAAGCCTATACTCAGAAACCCGGTTTCGAGCATAAATCTTGGGTTTGACAGCGAAGTATCTGTAAACTACCCGCCGCTGGCGAGTCAGACGGCTGGTTTTGTACCGCTTTTAGTCGAGTTTTCTGCTAAAGTTCAAGTCCGCGCGCGATCGAAAAACTTCCTAAATTCTCAATCCCTATCTAAAAATTATGAAAAAAGCCCGCGAAACAGCACGCGAACTCGCACTCCTCGGCATCAGCCAACTGCCGACGAATCCAGAACTCTTAGAAGCCAAGAAACTGCAAGATGTTCTCCTCGCGGCCATCCGCACCCTGACAACAGAAGTTCAAGAATCCCTAGAAGCAGCAGCATCCGAAGTGCAGCGGAGTAGCGACAAACTGCTTGCCAGCGAAATCCGTGCCGCCGATATACAAAGTGCTAGAGCAATGGTGCGGGAAGCAGTCGAACTCACCCAAACCGCCATCAACCGTCTCGGTTCAGCAATGGAGTTTCCAGAACTGATCCAGCTAGCCAACCAGCAAGATGTCCGCACCTATGCTTTGCAAATCCTGACGAAAGTCAGCGCCAACCGTGTTCAAATTGACGAATTGCTCTCGGAAGCCCTTGTAGACTGGCAAATAGAACGGTTGCCCCGGATCGATCGAGATATCATGAGAATCGCGATCGCCGAAATGCTATATCTCGGCTTACCCGAACAAGTGAGCGTCAACGAAGCCGTCCAACTCGCAAAACGCTACAGTGGCGACGAAGGACATCGCTTCATCAACGGAGTCCTCCGCCGAGTAGTCGATAAAATCAACGCAGAAGTTGTTAGTCCCTAGTCCTTAGTCAGTAGTCCTTAGTCAGCAGTCATTGGTCATTAGTGATTGGCAATCGGCAATCGGCTCTACACTAGGGACTGAGGACTAATGACTAATAACTATAGTCCTTAGTCAGTAGTCCTTAGTCAGCAGTCATTGGTCATTAGTGATTGGCAATCGGCAATGGGCTCTACACTAGGGGCTGAGGACTAAGGACTAATAACTATAGTCCTTAGTCAGTAGTCATTGGTCATTAGTGATTGGCAATCGGCAATCGGCTCTACACTAGGGACTGAGGACTAATGACTAATAACTATTCTCTATTCCCAATTTCCTATGGTATTTAATTGGTTTCGTCGCCAGTACAGCGAAAATAAATCTTCTGAAACAGAAGCAACCCCCGAACAGCCCCAAGATGAGTCGGCAAAATCCGCACCGGTTGAGCCTCAAACAGATGCAACGGAGCAAGGCTCTCCTGCTGTAGCGGAAGATTATCTTAATTGGGCAAAAGCTGCTTACAAAAATATTCAAAAACAGCAAAAACCCGAAACAGAAGTTTCTGAGACAGCAGCGCCGGATGTTCCAGCAGCCGAAGCAGAAATCGCGACAGTTGAAGAAGTTGCAGAACCGGCGACTATTGAAGCAACCGAGCCGATCGAACTTGAACCAGCACCCACAGCAGCAACTGTTGCAGAAGTTCCAGAAGTTGCAGCACCAGCAACAGTTGAAGCTACCGAGGCGATAGAACTCGATGCAGCAACGCCCGCAGAAATTGCAGAAACTCTGCAACCAACAGCCGGGGCGATCGACATTGCACCTATAGCTCAACAATTAGAAGTTACAGCAGAAAATATAGAAATTGCCGAACCTGCAACTGAGGTTGTAGAAACCGAATCACTCGCATCCGACGGCGAAGCAGCCGAAGCCCTGCCGTTTTGGGCCAGAGCTCAGGCCGATCGCATGGAGCGCATCGAACGCCTCAAAGAAACCGCAATTGAAGAACCCGACGTAATTGCAGCCGCCGCCGAGAGAGCGGCAATTATCGAAGAAATTCCCGGTTTCGCCTTTGACGAAGGCTTCCTGTGGTCTTCAGAAATCTTAGCCAGTCAAGGCCGCCGCCCAGACCAAGTATCAGTTGAAGAAATCACTTGGCTGCAAAAACTGCGGAAAGGCTTAGAAAGAACTCGCCGCAGCTTAATTAATCAACTAAAGGCGATCGTCGGTCAAGGCCCGCTCAATCAAGACGCAGTAGCCGAAATTGAGACTTTGCTCCTACAAGCCGATGTCGGAGTCGCAGCCACCGACATCATTATCACTCGCCTCCAAGAAAGACTCAAACAAGAAGTGCTGCCGCCAGAACAGGCTCTAGCCTACCTGAAAACCATCCTGCGCGACATTCTGGACGCTCCCTGTGCCGAAACCGCCGCCGGTAATCCCGCCTACAGCCTGACATTTGCCCCGGAAAAAGACACTTTTAACATCTGGTTAATCGTAGGAGTCAACGGTGCGGGCAAAACTACGACGATCGGCAAACTGGCCCACATTGCCCAAAAATCCGGCTACAAAACCCTGATTGCTGCCGCCGACACTTTCCGTGCCGCCGCCGTCGAACAGGTGAAAGTTTGGGGCTCCCGCAGTGGGGTCGAAATTATTGCCAACCCAGGGAAAAATACCGATCCGGCTGCTGTCGTGTTTGATGCGATCGCCGCCGCCAGCGCCCGCGGCACAGAACTCCTGATCGTAGACACCGCAGGCCGCCTGCAAAACAAAAAAAATCTGATGGACGAATTAAGTAAAATCCGTCGCATTGTAGATAAGAAAGCCCCAGGCGCTACCGTAGAATCTCTACTGGTCTTGGATGCGACACTAGGTCAAAATGGTTTGCGACAGGCAGAAGTGTTCGCAGAATCGGCAAAATTAAGCGGAGTAGTATTGACAAAACTCGACGGTTCTGCTAAAGGTGGTGTTGCCCTAGCCGTAGTGCAGCAGCTTGGTCTGCCAATCCGCTTTATTGGAGTCGGGGAAAGCATCGAAGACTTGCGCCCGTTTTCTAGTTACGAATTTGTGGAAGCCCTACTCGATTTTAGATTTTAGATTTTAGATTTTAGATTGATCAGGTATCTGTGGTCGTCCCGATTTTTGGAGGCGGATACAGAGGTTCAACATCTTAAATCCTTAACCTCAAACTACCATCGCAGGACTTGCGCCGATCGCCACCCGGTGGCGAGTAAAAACTAAATATCTAGAAACAATACCTTCGTTCTGTTATTGCTTGGTTGCCCTCAAAGCGCGAGCTAAAGCAAGGGCGTAAAATTAAGCTCAAATGTAGTATCAGTCTGCTGTCTGATTGCATAGTCTTCCCGATCCCCCTGGCGCCCCCCTAATAGTGGGGGGGGACGGGAAAGGGTCAAAGTCCCCCTTCTTGTTAAGGGGATTTAGGGCGTATCTAGACTAAGCTATAAACGAGATTTCTTGAGAATTTCCCACTTAAGTTGATACCAATGTCCTAGTACCCAACTTACTTCCTCAAACCAAACTGCTTGCTCGAAAAAAAACGGGTTTCTGTTCAAGGGGCCCGTAATATCAACTCCGCTAGGATCGGAATTGTAAAATCGAATCAACAGTTCATACTCAACTATCATTCAGTTCTTCGACTGACAGTTAACAGTTAACAGTTAACAGTCAACAGTCAACAATAATTCCGGTGCAACCGGAATTGATATAACTCCTCAATCATTACTCCGTCTAAGATCGAAAATCACAAATTTAAAATGACTGCTGTGCCTTTGCCTCGCCCCTCACCTCAACCTGCTGACCGCCCTCCGGGTCGCAATTCCACCGACGCGACGCCAGTATTTGCCCTCAAAGAACTGGTGGCGCGTTTGCACCGATATCAGCACAACGTTCAAGATATGTTGGGTTCGCTGGGATTTGCCCTGCGAAGTTTTAACAATCTCAACCAATTTTTGGAGTTGGTGCCTTTGGTGGCGACTCGCGTTACGGACGCCGACGGCGGAGCTTTAGTGCTGTTCAAACCCAACGGTCAAGTCAGGTTCCAGCAGTTGCATTGTCAGGAAGGACGGCAGTGCCAAGATATGCGAAAAGCGCTGGAAATAGCCACCAGGCAAGCTACAGCAGGTGCGGGCGCTACTGCTGGAACGTTTTCGGAAACCTCTGGGCAAACTTCTAGTCTAGACTTGCAAGTCGGTCGTTATTTGGGCCCGGATGTTCATTTGTTTGGGGCGCCAATTTTAGTCAACAATTTGGAACGGGGACGGCTTTATGTTTTTAGCAGTGATCCGCAATATCTCTGGACTCCCAGCAGACAGAAATTAGTTCGGTTGGTGGCGGATCAAACCGCCGTGGCTATTTGCAAAGACGAACTTACTGTTAAGTTGGCGGAAAAAGACCGCTTAGACAGAGAGTTAGAAATCGGGGCGGAAATTCAATTGCGGCTGCAACCCCGGAGTTGTCCGAAAATTCCCGGCCTTGACGTGGCCGCCCGCTGCCAAACTGCTAGCAGAGTCGGCGGAGATTATTATGATTTTATTCCCGCTGACTATGACCCGATCGGCAAGGAGAATGAGGGGGAAAGCCCCCCATCCCTAATTAAAAATCTCAAGTCCAAAATCGACAAGGGCCGCTGGAGCATTGTCATCGGCGATGTGATGGGCAAAGGAGTACCAGCGGGCCTGTTGATGACGATGACACGGGGTATGCTGCGGGCGGAGGTTTTGAACCGCCACTCGCCGTCGAGAATTTTGCAACATTTAAACCGGGTTATGCACGCGGATTTGGAAAATTCCCACCGTTTTGTGACTCTGTTTTATTCGGAGTATGACCCGAAAACTCGCGTTTTGGCTTACAGCAATGCTGCTCACCACCCGCCTTTGCTGTGGCAAGCTGCAACTAATTCGATTCTTCAGCTTGATACTTTGGAGGGAATGTTAATTGGGCTGGATGCTGATTCGCATTACCAAGAAGCAAGCGTGCAATTGCAGCCAGGAGATACTATTATTTATTACACAGACGGATTTACCGATGCTGCTAATCAAAGGGGCGATCGGTTTGATGAGGATAACTTGACCTCGGCTTTTCAGTGGGCCTGTCAAAATTATCAGCAGTCTGAAGAAATTTTGGATTATTTGTTCGATCGCGTACACCAGTTTATCGGCATCGGCAATCGTAACGAAGATGACATGACACTGGTTGTACTGAGGGTAACACCTTTAGCAGGAGAAAATCACCATGATAGTTAATTTAATGCCGGAAATTACTGCTGGATTAACCAGTTCGATTAATTGGAACGATGTGGCTCACGTGGTAGTTGTGAAATCTCATTTGAGTTCGACGGTGGTTTTGGCTCAAAGTTACGAAATTTTTACGAATTTCCAGAAAGCTTGGAAAAATTTTGTTGACACTGGTCAAATAGGAGCTTTTTTTATAGGTATTTTTGTTGGCTGGTTCTTTAAAGGGATTTTTCGTTAGAGTTCTTGTCGAAGAAGCTATCGGTAACTGATTTAAAAGGTTTGTCGCCCAAACTTCACTTCTTTCTGATGCAGCAAAAGTTTCACAATTTTGTAGTCAAGACTTCAGTTTTTTCTGGTCAAAAGATGTATAAAAACTTTGTAGTCAGGACTTGAGTTTTTTCTTACAAAATTTGGGAGGACTAAAGGGCTGACTACAAACCGGAGGAAAGACTAAAGTCTTTACTACAAATCGGTTTATATAGACTTCGGCAACAGAGATATAATCTAGTTTTAGCTTCAGCAATGACAACACAACAAAAAACTTGGAGTCAAAGATTTGAATCGGCGCTGCACCCGGCGATCGCCCGATTTAATGCTAGTATTGGCTTCGATATTGAATTGATTGAGTATGACTTGACGGGTTCTGTCGCTCACGCTAAAATGCTGGCCAAAACGGGGATTATTTCCGCAGCCGAAGGCGAACAGTTAGTCAATGGTTTGGAACAGATCCGCCGGGAATACCGCCAAGGACTTTTTGTTCCGGGAGTTGATGCAGAAGACGTTCACTTCGCTGTAGAGAAGCGGCTGACGGAGATTGTGGGGGATGCTGGGAAAAAGTTGCACACTGCCCGATCGCGCAACGATCAAGCCGGCACTGATACTCGCTTGTATTTGCGCGATCGCATCGCCGAAATTCGCGAGCAATTACGGGAATTTCAAGGGGTTTTGCTCGATCTTGCCGATCGTAACGTGGAAACTTTAATTCCCGGTTACACTCATTTGCAGCGCGCTCAGCCGATCAGTTTGGCTCATTACCTGTTAGCTTATTTTGAAATGACCGATCGCGATTGGGAACGTCTCGGCGATATCTGCAAGCGGGTGAATGTTTCGCCTTTGGGTTGTGGCGCGCTGGCGGGGACGACTTTCCCGATCGACCGACATTATACTGCAGAACTCTTGCATTTTGACAAGGTTTATGCTAATAGCTTAGATGGAGTGAGCGATCGAGATTTTGCGATCGAATTTCTCGCTGCAGCCAGCTTGATTATGGTACACCTGAGCCGCTTGTCAGAAGAAATGATTTTGTGGTCTTCTCACGAATTTGGATTTATTACGCTCAAAGATAGCTGCGCTACTGGTTCTAGCATCATGCCCCAGAAAAAAAATCCCGACGTGCCGGAGTTGGTGCGGGGCAAAGCGGGGCGGGTGTTCGGTAACTTGCAAGCCTTGTTGGTAGTAGTGAAGGGACTTCCTTTGGCCTACAACAAAGATTTACAAGAAGATAAAGAGGCTTTGTTTGATACCGTAAGAACGGTACAGGGTTGCTTGGAAGCAATGACCATTTTGTTGCGCGAAGGAATCGAGTTTAATGGCGAGATCCTCGCTGCTGCTGTTACGGAAGACTTTTCTAACGCTACAGACGTAGCCGACTACTTGGCCTCCAAAGGCGTTCCCTTCCGGGAAGCTTACAACCTTGTCGGCAAAGTCGTCAAAACTTGCCTTTCGGGGGGCAAACTCCTCAAAGATTTGACACTTGAGGAGTGGAAAGACTTGCACCCAGCCTTTGAGACAGACATTTACAGCGCGATCGCACCTCAGCAAGTGGTGGCAGCTCGCAATAGTTACGGGGGTACCGGGTTTGAACAAGTGAGAAAATCACTTATCGCTGCGCGCGATCGAATCGCCTAAACATCGTTGAATTATTGGACAAATTCCGGCTGGCTATCTCTCCTTAGAACGATCGTGTTTTCCACTCTGGTTCTAAGTTCGGCAGATAGCCTGACTCAATTAATCTTCAGCAGCCGCCATGTCTTTGTCTCTGCCGCCACCGCTCATGGCGCCCATGCCACCGCCGTTACCGCCGTCAAATCGCCTTCTCTTGTTGGAGAACATATCTTGATTTCTCCGCTTGCGAAACTTGCGAGCGTATGCTTGATTTCGTTGTGCCTTCTCTTTCTTGAGATTGCGGCGCTTAGCCATTCTGACCTCACTAATAAACATTGACAGTCCCCGGGCTTTCACGCACGGGGATTCTTAAGTTTGACACTCTGTGCACTCTTGGTGACTGAGATTCTTGGTTCAGCGAAGTCACTTGCTTGCGACAGGATTTCTCCAGCCAAAATATAGGTGTCTTCTCCCCAAGCGTAAATTCCGGTATGCCCTACCGTACTCGATCGGTTCTCTTTCTGTAGCTAGGTTTTGTTCAAATTTAGCTTTCGTGACGCTGCCACAACAATCGCAAGCGATATGGTTTAGGCTTCTGAGTCCTGTTAAGGAGATCGAGAACTTCCTTCAAGGTACTCCAATCGTTTCCCTCTACGGCGTTTTAAAGTGAGGAACACGTCCAGCCCCACTGATATTATCAAAAGGAATTGGTTCGTCTCGTTGTCCACCCGTCCACGGCTCACAGCTATGCTTATGAGATTGTGGAGGGGTGGAATCAGGAGTCTCACGCGCCTTTTATCCCACACTAACCTTCGATCGGTATAGTGTGGGGATTCCTGTCTGCCTAGCTAAACCGCAACACCGTTAGGTGTGACTACGCACTCAACTAATCCAGTTAAGTTATTACGTTGGCTAGTTATACTCAATTTTAGACCGATGACGATCATAGCACACCCGGTACAAGACCCAGAAAAAAGAGCACCGGGATTCAAGTCGCTGGGAATCTGGGTGCGATGGGACGCAATGTAGTCAATCTTGCAGAAGATTTCTATAAACTCTTGACAAAATACGACAATTGACATCCACCCAGGCGTAAACGCACGGGGATTCCTCAACCTCACGATTCAGGTTTCTGCTTCTGTCCCTTACGGGGTTTCGCACCAGCCTTAACAGATTTACTCTGTTGGGGTCTTACAGTCGCTCCACAGACTGACACGGCAAGCCCTGCCGCCAAAATATTTTTTGCCGCATTAATATCTCGGTCATGGCGCGTCCCGCAATTAGGACAATCCCATTCCCGGATATTCAACGGCATCTTGTCAACGATATGTCCGCAATTGCCACACCGTTTTGAACTCGGAAACCATCGGTCAATCTTAATTAAAGTGCGACCGTACCAATCGCACTTGTAATCAAGTTGTCTGACTAATTCCGCCCAACTTGCATCACTTATTGCAAGGGCCAGTTTGGGATTTTTTACCATATTCTTCACAGCTAAGTTTTCTACGGCGATGGTTTGGTTTTCACGCACCAACCGTGTTGTTAGCTTATGAAGATTATCTTTCCTTGCATCAGTGATTTCTTGATGCACTTTCGCTACTTTAAGCCGTGCTTTGTGACGGTTGTTTGACCCTTTTTGCTTGCGACTTAAAGCTTTCTGCGCTCTTAAGAGTTTGCGATACTTTGCCTTGAATCCTTTGGGATTGGCAATCTTTTCGCCGTTGCTCAAAGTGAGCAAGCTTGTAACTCCCAGGTCGATACCGACTTGATTATCTGTTCTGGGTAATGCTTCAATTTCAACCTCTACCAGCAGAGAAACTGACCACCTACCTGATGGTGCAAGCTTTACTGTAATTGTTGATGGTCGGCAACCATCAGGTAGTGTCCGGCTCCAGCGAATTGGTAACGCTTCTGTGCTTTTTGCTAGGTAGACTTGTCCATCTTTGAACTTGAATGCTGACTTGGTAAATTCTGCACTACCACCATTGCGTTTCTTTTTGAAGTTAGGATATTTTGCCCGCCCATCAAAAAAGTTGGTATAAGCCGTTTGTAAATGTCTCAAGCATTGCTGTAATGGCACACAGCTAACTTTGTTCAGAAAATCTAGTTCTTCGGTTTTCTTCCATTCGGTTAACATTGAAGAAGTCTCAGCATAGCCTACCCGTTTCTGTTGTGCGTACAAAGCTTCCGTTCTTGTGGCTAAAGCACGGTTGTAGACCAAACGAACACAACCCAAAGTACGTCGCAACAAACTTTCTTGTTCCGGCGTTGGGTAGAATCGATAGCTGAAGGCTTTTAGTGTCATGCTGACCTTAAGTACGCTGTTTCACATACTAGCACGTCTTGTGTGAAATGGTATATCTTAACAAAAATTCAGGTAAAGCCTTCCTAAAAGGACGGGGTTTGAACCCTCCGCTTCGCTCCGCCCATTTTTTTTGATGACTATTTATCCCGGTGACATAGCTCCTCTCTTCAGCCTGCCCGACGCGCAAGGCAATTTCGTCAGCCTTGCAGATTTTCGAGGGCGACGAGTTGTACTTTACTTTTACCCTAGGGACAATACCCCTGGCTGTACTAAAGAAGCTTGCGGCTTTCGCGATATTTACTTAGACTACGAGTCGCGCAATATAGCAGTCCTCGGCGTCAGTACAGACGGGGCAGGGGCCCACGCCAAGTTTGCAGCTAAATATCAACTGCCTTTTCCGTTGCTGTGCGACTTAAACGCCGAAGTTGCTACCGCCTACGGCTGTTACGGACTCAAAAAGTTTATGGGAAAAGAATTTATGGGAATTACTCGATCGACCTTCGCGATCGACCCTGATGGTAGGATTGAAAAGGTTTACCGCAAAGTCAAACCAGAATCTCACGCAGCGGAGATATTAGCAGATTTGCCAGACCTCTGGCCTGAATGAAAAATTAAAAATTAAGACTCCGGAGCTGCGAGCTAGGAGGTCTGAATTTACTTTCTCCTAAACAAGCTTTTGAGTTTATGCGTCGATTGTGGCAAATTGTACAAACTGTGCTGGGACTGATTTTCCGACATCCCGTCACTGGTGCTGCGGTGATTCCCGTATTGCCTGACGGGCGAATTGTGTTAATTCGCCGCCGCGACAACGGTCGCTGGGGACTGCCGGGAGGTATGGTGGATTGGGGAGAGGATATTCCGACGACAGTGCGGCGGGAATTAGCGGAGGAAACAGGACTCGATTTAGTCAAAATCCGTCGCTTGGTGGGTGTTTATTCGGCTGCCGATAGAGACCCTCGCCTGCACTCGATTTGTATCGTGGTGGCAGCAGAGGTAGAGGGAAAGATGCAAGTTCAGGATACCATTGAAGTCAGCGAGGTTGAGGCTTTTTTGCCCGGATCGCTGCCGGAGGGCGCGCTCAGCCACGATAACGACCAACACTTACAGGACTATTTTCAAGGCCTGACAACTTTGGCGTAAATCGGCGGGGTATCCAAATTTGAGAAAAGTCGGAAATTACCTCGCCGTCAAAAGTTGTCTGTTATAAATGTGGAATTAATTTTCAATGTTTTCCTACTTTTATTCACAAACTCTGAACATTAAATTAATCATCTTTTTATTGCTAAATATTTAACCGGATGTACTCACCGCTACGCAATTCTCGGGTCAAACTCTCTGTAGGGCAAATCTTTTGGCACGAAGTCGGTCAAGGCCCGAATTTAGTATTTTTGCACGGTTCTTGGCACGACAGCAGTCAGTGGCTGAGGACGATCGAACATTTGAGCCCCTACTACCACTGCTTCGCACCGGATTTGCTGGGGTTTGGCGACTCGGAACGCCCGAATCTTCATTATTCGATCGACTTGGAAGTAGAATGTCTCGCCCAATACCTCGATACTTTGAAGTTGCGACAGGTTTATTTAATCGCTCACTCTCTGGGCGGCTGGGTGGCCACCAGCTACGCTATCAAATATCCCGATCGAGTTCAGGGTTTGGTGTTGTTGGCCCCAGAAGGCGTCAAGGTTGGCAAGCGGCGGGGGCGGTGGCAGACGGCTAGCTGGCTGATCGGTCAACCTCCGCTGGCTTTGTGGTTGCTACGATCGATCTATCCAATTGCTAAGTTGCTGGGTAGCCAAAACAAGATTGACGGATTGCTAAAGTTCAGACAGCAGTTGATGCAGTCCCCAGTTGCCGTGCAGTTGCTGTTCGGGCGGCGGCGGGCTGAAATTACAGCGGAATTAGTTGAGGAGAATTTGCCTTTGCTGAAAGCGCCTGTTTTGCTGTTGCACGGTTCTGAAGATACTCCCGCAGCTTCGTCTTTGTGTCAATCCTATGCTGCTCTGGCTCCTAATGCCGAACTGCAATTGGTCAGTCCGGGGGAAAGCAATTTGCCGCAGGAAGTCCCGGATGTTGTTGCTAAATATATTCGCCAGTTTGCAAAGTGAATTGGGCATTGGGCATTGGGCATTGGGCAAACAGGGCAAACAGGGCATTGGGCAAACAGGGAATTGGGCATTGGGCATTGGGAATTGGGCATTGGTAACAGTCAACAGTCAACAGTCAACAGTCAACAGTCAAGAGTCAACAGTCAACAGTTAACAGGCTAATTCCCCAAAAAATAGCCTCTGGTGCGTCAATTAAGCCGGAGGCTGTATCAGGAAAGGCTGCTGTGAGGTATTTTAAAAGCATAGTGCGATCGCCCCCCGTGAGTGCAATTTTGCTATCAGGAAACAAACACCGCCAATCTTCAATAAAATCCCTAACTCCTGCCACCGCCGCATACACAACTCCGCTTTGAATTGCCCCAGCAGTGTCTTTCGCCCAGCGGTGCGGCAGATTTTGTGGTAGGCTGATTAAAGGTAATGCAGCAGTTTTTTTACCTAACGATGATAACTGCAAACCCAAACCTGGTAAAATTGCGCCCCCAACTAAATACCTATTGACATCAGCGCCAGTAAATGTTAAAGCTGTACCAGTATCTATAAGTAAAACTGGCCAACCAAATTGGTTGCCAGCACCCAGTACAGCCAAAGCTCTGTCAATTCCCAGGGTAGGATAGAGTCCCCCGATCGGTAACTGGTCTAAAGTAATAATCCCGACATCTGGATAACTCTGCCAAATTGCTGTTTGCTGGGGAACAACGGAGGCTAAAACTAGAGGCAGGGGAACTAAAGAAAGTGTGTGAGGACTAGAAAATGCGGGAGTAGCAGGAAGACAAAGGAGATTTTGAGCAGATATTTCCTCGATCGACCTCATTACTATTTGCACTAAATATTCTGCTTTTTCCTGCTCCGAGAGCCGGGAAACAGTATCAGCATTGAGATGGTCTGTATCCCATGTTTTCTCCAGGGTTTTGCCCACAAATAATCCCCAGTGCAGCCGGGAATTGCCGATCGCCAAAGCTATTTTAATCTGGGCTTTTCCTGTCCATCCAGAAGTAATGTTGTCGCTGCTTGCTGGCGAACGAAAATTGTCGGGAATTGAATTTTCCATGTTGTGCTAGCCGGCGCAAACATTGAACTAAAGATAGATTTTAGATTGATTTTAGTCGATTTAACGGGCGGTTAACTCTATTTGACATCTGACCAAGTTCCATGCCACGCACCAATTAGTATTGTCGGCTGCAGAGGGCATACTTGCTAAATATAAATATTTGTAAAGCAAATAATTGCTTTGCTCAGGCTGCATCCTTTATAATGTCTTAAGATATTCCAAAGTCCTGGTAGCTGCGATGGGGCTTTTGGCGGGGTAAGCACAGGTTTAAAAAACCCGACTCAATCAAAATACTGTACAACGGCTGAGTAAATATGTCTTTAAAAATACAAGAACACGAAAACCCCTGGCAGAGAGTAACTTCGCGGTTGCCTGAATCTGAAAATTGGAGGCAGGAAGAAAGTCTTTCGCTGCCGGAAGTAGACCAACAAAAAGCCCTAATCGTGCAGATGCAGCAGCAAGTTCAGTTATCAAACTTGCTGAACCAAATTAATAACGAAATTCGCAGTACACTTGACATAGAAGAAATTTTGACATCGGCCTGCAGATTGCTGGGGCAAGCGTTACAGTGCAGCCGCGTCAGCATTTTAGTCAAAGAATCAAATACAGAAAAAACTTTAGTCACGCGCGGAGAGTACAACGCGGGGGACTATCCAATCCAACTGGGAATGAAAGTACCGATGAGTGACAACCCGCATTTGGCAGCCGTCGTGTCTCAGCAAGAGTCCTTAGCAGTGACGAAGTTTCTCGATTTTCCGGGATTAAATCCACAAACCCGAAAAATTGCCGAAGCTTTGGAAATTAAGTCAATGCTGGCAGTAGCTACTCGCTATCAAGGTGAAGTGAATGGCATAATTGGTTTGCATCAGTGCGATCGCGAACGGGAATGGACTGATTGGGAAAGGCAGCTTTTAGAAGGGGTAGGATCGCAATTGGCGATCGCGATCAATCAAGCCAAACTCTACAGTAAAACCAGGCGCCAAGCCGAACGAGAATCGCTGCTACGGCTGATCGGCAACCAAATTCGCAGTACCCTGGATCTGGGAACTATCCTGGAAACAGCGGTGAGGGAAGTCCGCCAACTCTTGCAGTGCGATCGAGTAATTATCTATCAGTTTCAAGACAACTGGCAAGGAAAAGTTGTTGTTGAAAACATGACTGTTCCTTGGCCTTCAATTTTAGGAGATATGGGGGCTGATAAGTGTTTCCGGGGAGATTACGCCGATCTTTACCAGCAAGGGCGAGTCAAAGCAATTAATGATATTTTTAATGCTGGTTTAGAGCCTTGTCATGTCGATTTCTTAGATAGTTTGCAGGTAAAAGCTAATCTGATTGTGCCGATTGTTACATCCAGAACTGAAGAAAATACCTCCGACACAGCCGGAAGCTATAATCCTAAATATCCCGGTAGGCTGTGGGGTTTGCTGATTGCTCACGAGTGCGGGGATACCCGCAATTGGCAGCGGCAAGAAATGGAGTTGCTATCCCAAATAGCCAACCAAATGGCGATCGCCATTCAGCAAGCAGAACTTTACAGCCAAGTCCAAGACGCTGCGGTAAAATCTCAAGCTCAAACCCAGCAGTTGCAGGCTGCGTTAGAAGAATTGCGATCGGCGCAGCAGCAATTGATTCAAAGCGAAAAAATGTCAGGTTTGGGGCAAATGGTAGCGGGAATTGCTCATGAAATTAACAACGCCAACAATTTCATCCACGCTAACTTGTTTCACGCTCAAGAATATTTTAAAGCCTTGAACGAAGCTCTAGAAGTGGCAGGAAATGCCTGCCCGGAAGCAGCGGCAGCAATTGTCAGAATCAATGAAGAACTAGAACTCGATTACATTCGAGAAGACTTTGGTAAACTGCTCAATTCTATGCGGGAAGGAAGCGGGAGGATTCGCTCGATCGTGATGACGCTGCGAAATTTTTCTCGTTTAGACCACGCTGAATTAAAACCAGTAGATTTGAATGAAGGTTTAGAAAGCAGTTTCTTGATGCTGCAAAATAAGCTAAAAACCAATATCAAAATAGACAAGCAATACGGCCGTTTGCCGCCCGTCCAATGTCATGCCAGTCAAATTAACCAAGTATTTTATAATTTGATTGACAATGCTTTAGATGCGCTGCAGTCAACGAGCAAACCGGGGGAATTAACTATCCGCAGTTGGCAAAGCGAGCCGGACTGGGTAACAATCTCTGTCCGCGACACGGGAAGTGGAATTCCTGCGGAAATTCAAGACAAGATTTTTGACCCATTTTTTACTACTAAACCTGTGGGGAAAGGCACTGGTTTGGGACTTTCAGTGTGCTATCAGGTAATTGTCCAAGCTCACGGTGGCAAGATCCGTTGCGTCAGTCAGGTTGGCGAAGGAAGTGAGTTTATTGTAGAGTTGCCTCTGACAAATCAGAGGAGGGTAAGTGCATAATTCCTGCTTTAGTCAGATTAACCCTGTTTTGTCACTCTGGCAGTAGTATAGAACCCATTTGACATCTTGGCGTTGCTTAATGAGGGTATGAAAAAAATAACTTTAAAATCCAAAAGCTTTGTGGATAGTGGTTTCTAGGACGGGCATATTTAGCGTTTCATACCGTAAATCAGCAACGCCGCCTACGGCCAGCTTCGCTAACGCATTTTTAACTCCCAGCCGGGAAGTCCCTCGGTATATTTAGAGGGGATTAATCTGAGCGCTCGCGAAGTACCCCGACTAAATTACCGAGCGTGATGTCCAGAAGCGTTGGGTGGAGGAACGGAAACCAACAATTAAGCTCGCCTATCACGAATCAATCTTCGGGAACATCTTGATTTTAGATGCTTTTTCCAAGTGTTGAAATAATATTTTTTGGGGTGGCATTTTGGACGTACATAAACTATACTATTCAAAGGTCGAAAACAGGAAGTTTAGAAATGCAACTCACTTACAAATACCGCCTCAAACCCACGAAAGCTCAATCAACAACGATTGTGGCTCACCTAGAACTTTGTCGGCGGCAGTACAACTACCGATTAGGCGAAAGATTCAGGTGGTGGGAAACCACGAGAACACCCATAAACGCTTGTCCCTTGATTGTTTCGATAGTCCCCGTTGAGGAGATTTATCGAAATATTCCTTTGACGAGAGTCCAAACTAGGGATGGCAGGAAAAAGGATGAATCAGGCAATCCTTTGACTAAAAAAGGTGATGTTTTCTCAAACATTGAAGGCGGATATGTACAGTGGCAGACAATTCAACTTGCTGACTTGAAAAACACAAAAAAACTGTTTCCTGATTACAAAGTGTTGGATTCTTAGGTTTTGCAAGATGTGGTCAACAGAGTTGAAACTTCCTTTTCAAACTTTACTACACCCGATAAGAATGGCAATCGTAGAGGCAAGCCAAGATTTAAGGGGCTTCACTATTACAAATCATTTACTTATCCTCAATTAGACAATTTAAATATTGTTAAGGACGAGCAAAATAGGATTTGTATTGACCTGGCAAAAATAGGTCAAGTGCCGATGGTGTTCCATCGTCCAATACCAACGGGTTTCAAGGTCAAGACGGGTACAGTTATCCCAGAAGCGGATGGGTGGTATATTTCCTTAACGCTAGAAGATAAGACGGTTCCCGTAACGGTTGCAGAAATTCAGCCGACGGTCGAAAACACTTTGGGTATCGATTTAGGAATTACTAATTACGCTTACCTTTCTAATGGTGAAAAAGTTGAGAATCCTAGATTTTTGAGGAAGTCGGCTGAAAAACTAGCAAGGCTTCAAGTGAAATTAGCTAAAAAAGTTAAGGGTTCTAAGCCTTGGAAAATTATCAAGGATAAGGTTTCCAGACTCCATCAATTCGTAGCTAGATCCCGACTAGATTTTCAATTCAAAACGGCACATGAGCTATTCGGTAAATGTAATGTTTTAGTTGTTGAGGATTTGAGTGTCAAAAATCTAACTAGACGTGCTAAGCCGTATACTGACATTGAAAATGGTAATTTGGTTTATTTGCCGAACGGTCAATCAGCTAAAAGCGGTTTGAATAAATCCATGCTTGATGCTGCTCACGGGCAATTCGCCAACGTCCTGAAATATGTCGCTTGGAAATTAGGTAAAAGCGTTTTGTTTGTTGACCCAAAGGGCACATCTGGGCATTGCTGGAATTGCCTCAATAAAGTCCCGAAAGAATTATCGGAACGGTGGCATTCCTGCCAATGTGGGGAATCTTTGGATCGGGATGAAAACTCAGCCAAACTTATTAGAAAGATTGGTCTGAGTTACAAAAGTGGCGGGGGAACTCCGTCACTCAAAAAAGCATGAGAAAAAAAAGGAAAAAGAAGCCTGCGGTCTAACGGTAATCCGTTGACCGTCAGGTTAGTTCACTGAAATCAGATTTAACTTACGCCCGAACCCCAATTTTCAGAAATTCCCAACTGGGTGATGCTTAGAGATATAAAATCATAAGTATTTTTACTCATAATTGTCTCTGCGGATTCACTTCTGTCCGCTGAAGCAGTGAACGCGGCCTTTTGGGGGGCCCGGAATGTGGGATTTAAGCTCTCCTCTACAGATGTGGAAAACCCGCTTTTTATAGGGCTGAAAAAAAGATCGCAATTTGTCCGGATAAAACTTATTGAGGATGAAAGTTAGACATATCTATGTAAATGTGTCTAAGTAGGTGTAATTATTTACACTCAACATTTAATCGGGGGCAATAATACCTTCAGAGGCTTATTGGGCAAGCATTTTTACTTGATTTACCTGCATCTATGAGGGAATTTTTCTTGCAGTGACCGATCGCTACAAGAAAGCCCAACCTCTGGTTTTCACTCACTTCTAATCCTTAATTACTCATCATCAAAGGAGAAGCTATGGCTACTTCAATCACTGGTTCTTTGGGTCAAAACACTAATTACAGCAGTGTCACTGACCTAATTACACAATGGCCTACTGCCGCCAAGAATCAAGGCATCCAACTGTCTGGGATAGCTTTTGATGGCTTTGAAACGAACTACACTAACCCTATTCCCATCAGCAACCTCACGTTAGCAACGAACGAAAACCCTAAAAGCGGGTTGAGCTACGGCGCTGAGCCTGGTATTGGTGTCCTAGGCTCTTATAGTGGTTGGTTTACCGACCCCACTAAAATTCGGGCGGAAATCAACCATGACCCCAACACCAATCAATCTCAGACGCTGAGGGTGAAATGGGCAGATAACAAAGACATCACTAGCGCCACGATCGGCCTCAGTGCATTGGGTGTCAAAACAGATCTGGGCGATCAAGGCAATGAAGTTGGTTTGCTGAAACTCTTTAATAATGGGGCGGAGGTATCGGCAAGCAATTTTACGATCGCTCGCGTCAACGCTCCTGCCACTCCAAAACCTCTCTCTGTGTCTTCAGATGGAGTGACTTTCATTGGCGATCGTACCGATGGCAATTTCACATTCCAGATACAAGCAAATTCCACTAGCGTTGCTTTTGACGAATTACGGTTCTCCGCCAAAGCCTACGATAGCCCCACCGCTGCCTACCTCGGCACATCCCCCAAAAGCGATAGTTCCGACTACCTAGTGCGGAGTATTCAATATCAAGGCCTTGATGTGACGCCGACGCCGACGCCGACGCCGACGCCGACGCCGACGCCGACATCTCCAAGTATCTTCCAATTCGCCCAACCAAATTACACGGTGGCTGAAGGCGGCCCGGTTACGATTAACGTTACTCGCACCGGTGGCACGGCGGCTGCATCGATTAACTACGCTACTCTTGACGGTTCGGCAAGTTCACCAGCGGATTACACTGGGACGGCGGGGACGTTGAATTTTGCTGCGGGGGTAACTACCGCTAGTTTCACCGTGACGGCTTTGACTGATTCGATTTTGGAATCGCCGGAAACGGTGAATTTGGTGCTCTTCGGTGGCAATGTCGGCAGTAGTCCGTCAATTTTGACGATTAATGATGTGGTGTCAACAACTGTGGCGCCAACTCCGACGGTGACATCTCCAAGTATCTTCCAATTCGCCCAACCAAATTACACAGTGGCTGAAGGCGGCCCGGTTACGATTAACGTTACTCGCACCGGTGGCACGGCGGCTGCATCGATTAACTACGCTACTCTTGACGGTTCGGCAAGTTCACCAGCGGATTACACTGGGACGGCGGGGACGTTGAATTTTGCTGCGGGGGTAACTACCGCTAGTTTCACCGTGACGGCTTTGACTGATTCGATTTTGGAATCGCCGGAAACGGTGAATTTGGTGCTCTTCGGTGGCAATGTCGGCAGTAGTCCGTCAATTTTGACGATTAATGATGTGGTGTCAACAACTGTGGCGCCAACTCCGACGGTGACATCTCCAAGTATCTTCCAGTTCGCCCAACCAAATTACACGGTGGCTGAAGGCGGCCCGGTTACGATTAACGTTACTCGCACCGGTGGCACGGCGGCTGCATCGATTAACTACGCTACTCTTGACGGTTCGGCAAGTTCAACAGGCAGTGCCCCGGATTACACTGGAACGGCGGCGGGGGTGTTGAATTTTGATGCGGGGGTAACTACCGCTAGTTTCACTGTGACGGCTTTGACTGATTCGATTTTGGAATCGCCGGAAACGGTGAATTTGGTGCTCTTCGGTGGCAATGTCGCCAGTAGTCCGTCAATTTTGACGATTAATGATGTGCCGCCAACTCCGGGGACAACTCCGACTCCAGCAACATCAACAGCAACCCAGTTTGTTTTTAGTGCGCCTACTTTCAGCACTCAGGAATCATCTGGCTTTGCTACGGTGACAGTCAATCGCATCGGCCCTAATACGGGGACTGCAACGATTAGCTACAGTACTCTTGACGGCACCGCCCTATCAACTGGAACTGCGGTTGATTATTCCTCTCGTGCTGGTGTACTCAACTTTGGCCCTGGGGTAACTTCCACGACGTTCAGCATCTTTGTCAATCCTGATACTGTGCCTGAAATGACTGAGACTGTTAACCTATTTCTCAACAACGGCCCCGTCGGCACTCCGTCAACAGCAAGACTAGACATTATTGACGGTAGCGGCGGTGCATCTGGCAATGTCTTCCAGTATAGTGCGTCTAATTACGGCACGATCGCCACTCAGGGGGGCGACACAACGGTTACAGTTACCCGCTCAAGCGGCTTAGGTGCAGCATCGATTGATTATATTATTCTGGCGGGTACTCCAGGCGCCGGTCCTGCACCTGTATATGGTTCCGACTACCTGCTTGACCCGGGCGGCCCCACTGGCGGCACGTTGTCCTTCGCCGACGGCCAACTCAGCCAAACCTTTACTCTTCAAGACAACGCATTTAGTACCAATAATGGGACTGTGCGCTTAGGTCTTGCTAACCCCACTGCGGGCTACAGTTTCGGCAGTACAGCGGCAACAAGTATCACTCTCATCTAAGGCTGTTAGTAGGGCGAGGAATCCTTGCTCTACTAATATGTCCCGCAAGTAGTTAAATGCTTTTTATCAGTCTGATTCCTCACTACAGCTTTTTTCAAGAAAGTGAGGTGCGCGGGTAAAATCTTCGCTGTGTGACAGTCGCTGGCACCGACAACTAATGGGATTCACCTACATGGCTGATTGTGGGCTGCCTCGACCAGAATCCCATTGGTGGTGCTAGTTTCCTGGCTTTCAACCCATTTGCTACTTCGGTCTG
Organism: Microcoleus sp. T3_B1; assembly: GCF_036700445.1. Taxonomy (NCBI): domain Bacteria; kingdom Bacillati; phylum Cyanobacteriota; class Cyanophyceae; order Oscillatoriales; family Microcoleaceae; genus Microcoleus; species Microcoleus sp. T3_B1. The sequence continues at coordinate 58,384 of NZ_JAUBOX010000002.1, read as the reverse complement.
ATAGCACCCTTTCAAGGTCGTACTCTTAGATGCTACGCGCATTATTCGAGTACGACCTTGAACTCTTGTATATTGAAAAAAGTAGATTGCAATTGGCTATTGGGTGGGGGTTTTTGAGATTGTTGGTTTGTGGTAATTATTGTTTGTAAAACCCGACCCTAAAATTATCGATTGGATATTATTGTTTTTTTGCGTTTACTTACTTAATCCTTAATTTGTTGATAAGCTTGCTGACACTGTTCAAAGGTTGAGGCGTCAGCTTCCCTATTCCCAAAATATAGTTGCTCATGTATTCTTATCAAAGTTTCGTAAGGCACTGGCTGGGGTAATTGCTGGATTAATTGCAAATATTCGCCATCAGTGCGGCTGGGTTGGTCAACCACGGTTCCCGCATCATTTAACCGCTGCAACATCGCCATGTAAAGACAGCGGCAAGCTTGGCGGTATTTCCCTTGTTGCTGCAATTTTTGCGATCGCAACAACCACTCTGCTACCGACAAATCTTTAATTGTGTTTTTCGCACTTCCATCAGTTGTTTGATTCCTGTTTTTGAAATTATGAATATAAAAACGTAAAAGTTGCCAAATCTGCCAACTCGCCCAGACTGCGAGCAATGCTAAGATTAACCAAAAGGCGGCTTTAGCGATCGCCCCCAAGATGGGGGAATCAAACCAAGATGGCAATTTGACATTGGGTATATTTTGGGCAGTTTTTAGTTCCCACCACTCCTGCAATCGTTGTTGCGACTGTCCTAATTGCCAACCCAAATTAGTTTTCTCAAAGGAACTTTCAGACATAGCTTTACATCACTTAATCGATTTTGGCTTGTGGATTTGGGATTTTTTTATTCGATCGTCTTACTGCACATTTTGTACAGCTTTTAAGTTGCTACTAACTAATTGACTCCTCGATCGCAATTTCCATGCAAAACTCAGTACCTCGATCGCCCAACCGATCGAACTTGGTTTCTATACCACACATATTAGCTTTTTGTCAATAGATAGATATCACTTTTGGGATGCTTAACTGAGTGATAGGAAATTTGATAAAGATTTACAAAAGAAACGTGTCAGAATGGAAACAATAAGGTAATGGGTAAAAGACAAGGAGGCACTGATGGTAGCGCTGACTGAACGAGTCCAACGCAGATTGACGGTGGAAAAAGTCGAAATTGCCCCTGATACAACGGCAATTCGATGCCTGGACTGGGAGAGAGACCGCTTTGACATCGAATTCGGACTCAAAAACGGTACAACTTACAACTCATTCATCATTCGCGGTGAAAAAACAGCCCTCGTCGATACCTCGCACGAGAAGTTTCGCCAGCAATACATGGAAACTCTGACGGGCGAAATTGACCCCAAAGAGATTGACTATCTAATTATCAGCCACACCGAGCCAGACCACAGCGGTTTAGTCAAAGACGTGCTGGCGCTGGCACCCCAAGCGATTGTCGTGGGGGCGAAAGTAGCAATTCAATTTTTAGAAAACCTTGTACACCAACCATTTGAGCGATTGGTAGTAAAAAACGGGGACAAACTAGATTTAGGAAACGACCACATTATCGAATTCGTATCGGCGCCGAACTTGCACTGGCCTGATACTATTTTCAGCTACGACAGCAAAACTCAAGTGCTGTTTACCTGCGATGCTTTCGGGATGCACTACTGTTCCGACAGCACCTTCGATGACGATTTAGCAGCAGTTGAGGAAGATTACCACTTTTATTATGAGTGTTTGATGGCTCCCAATGCTCGATCGGTACTCGCTGCGATGAAGCGGATGGCAGAATTGGGAGAAATCGGTACAGTTGCGACCGGTCACGGGCCTTTGCTGCGGCACAACGTAGTCGAACTTACCGGACGCTACAAAAAGTGGAGCCAAGCGCAAGCTAAGGCAGAAACCACTGTAGCGGTATTTTACACTTCCGACTACGGATGGAGCGATCGACTCAGCCAAGCGATCGCCCACGGTATCACCAAAACCGGTGTTGCTGTGGAAATGATGGATTTGAGAATAGCCGACTTGCAAGAAGCCCGCGAACTTGTCGGTACCGCCGCCGGTATCGTGATTTGTTCGCCGCCGAGTAGTGGTACTGCTGCTGCGAATGCCGAAGCTGTTATCAACACAATTTTAGTTGCGGCTAACAACAAACAATCTTTCGGTTTGTGCGAATCCGGCGGTGGCGATGACGTATCTATTTACCCGCTGCGAAACAAGTTCAAAGAGTTGGGTTTAAAAGAAGCATTTCCCAACATTTTAATTAAAGAAACGCCGACAGAAGCGAGTTATCAACTTTGCGACGAAGCCGGCACTGACTTGGGACAGTGGCTGACGCGGGACAAGGCTGTCAAACAGATGAAGGCCCTCGATAGCGACCTCGATAAAGCCTTGGGACGGATCAGCGGCGGACTGTACATCATTACCGCTCAAAAAGGCGAGGTTAGCGGTGCGATGTTGGCTTCTTGGGTAACGCAAGCCAGCTTTAAACCGCTGGGTTTAACAATAGCAGTAGCGAAGGATCGGGCGATCGAATCGATGATGCACGCGGGAGATAAATTTGTTCTCAACGTGCTCGAAGAAGGCAATTATCAAACTTTGATGAGGCACTTTTTAAAGCGTTTTGCTCCTGGTGCCGATCGATTTGCCGGAGTTAAAACTCAACCAGCAACCAACGGTTCTCCGATTTTGACAGATGCTTTGGCTTACATGGAGTGCGAAGTAGTCAGCCGGATGGAACTTTCGGATCATCATATCGTATATGCGATCGTCGATAGCGGCCGCGTCTCCAATCCAGATGCACTGCCGGCCGTTCACCACCGAAAAGTCGGAAATCATTATTAGGTAGGAAGTTCGGGTGCTTATGCGGCACCTTACCTACGCAAAAACTCTTAACGTAGGGTGCTTATGGCGAACCTTACCGGCAGCTAAACTTACGGTGCGCCATAAGCCTTTTCTTACCTTTTGCTTTTCCATTTTCACTCTTAGGAATTGCCAATGCCTGCCAATCTTTTAGAAGACCGAGATTACACAATTATTATTGCCAGAAGCGATGCCAGCAGAGACCCTCACCATCCTTGGTACGAGGATTGGGTAGAAGCACAGGCATCTCTGATCGACTTAGCAAAAAAATGTCAGCAATTTGACAGCGACGGCATCACCCTTTACGAAGCTTCTACTCCTATGTGGGAGTATAAAAATTCAAATGTTGCCCGGTTAGCTGAAATTTTGCAGCGACAAAATACGCAACCGGATTCAGCAAACCCCACTGAAATTAATTTGGAAGAAGCTCTGAAAGCAACTTTTAACGATTATTTCGCCAGCCAACCAAATGCCAAAGGCAAGAACGGAGCAATAATTGTTGTAGTCCTAGATCAAAAACCAGAAAATACCGCTGCTGTAGCTGAAATTATTGTAAGTGCAGCAAATAAAATAGATAAAGACGAAGAAATTGGAGTGAGCTTTATCCAAATTGGGGATGATTTGAAAACCAGGGAATTTCTGATTGACCTGGATACCAATTTACAGGGTAGAGGCGCAAGGTTTGATATTGTAGATACCAAGTTTTGGCACGAAATCAAAAGAAGTTCTGTAGTTCAGTTTCTCATAGGTGCAATTAATGACTAACACTTTGACTCCTAGACTCGCATCTGATGCCAAACCCCGCGACGTACAGTTTATCCCGATCGCACTCGATACTTTTATTCTGCGATCGCGCACTTGGGATCGACTCAAATTTGAAGTCGAGTATTCGCTGCAAAAGGGTACGACAGCCAATAGCTACATTATTCAAGCTGACAAAACTGCTTTGTTCGACCCGCCTGGGGAATCTTTTACTCAAAATTACCTGGAATTTTTGCAGCAACGGGTGGACTTGACCAAGCTGGATTACATAATTTTGGGGCATTTCAATGCTAACAGGTCAGTAACAATTAAAGGTCTGTTAGATTTAGCTCCTGAAGTAGCTTTGGTTTGCACGAATCCCGCCGCAATTAGTTTGCGCGCCGCTTTTCCCGAACAAGAGTTAAACATTATGATCGTTCGGGGAGAAGAAACTCTCAACTTAGGAAAAGGTCACGCCTTAAAATTCATTGCGACTCCGACTCCTCGCTGGCCCGATCAACTTTGCACCTACGATCCGCAAACTCGAATCGTGTTCACTGACAAACTGTTTGGAGCTCACGTTTGCGGCGACCAAGTATTCGATGAAGGGTGGAGCGTTTACAGCGAAGATCGGCGCTATTATTACGATTCCCTGCACGCATCTCAGGCCAAACAAGTGCTGACTGCAATGGATAAATTCGCCGATTTACCAGCAGCATTTTATGCTCCCGGTCACGGCCCGATCGTCCGTTACGGCCTTAATGAACTGAGCAATTTGTATCGGGAATGGAGCCAGCAACAAAATTCAAAAGACTTGACAGTTGCTTTGATTTATGCTTCTGCTTACGGAAATACGGCTACTTTAGCCCAGGCGATCGCCAAAGGAATTACGAAAGCGGGCGTTGCGGTGGAAAGTATCAACTGCGAATTTGCCGAACCGGGAGAAATTCAAGAGGCGATCGAGAAATGCGCGGGATTTATCATCGGAACTCCCACGCTAGCAGGACACGCTCCGACGCAAATTCAAACTGCTTTGGGAATTGTTTTATCTACCGCAACTAAGAGCAAATTAGCGGGGGTTTTCGGTTCTTTTGGCTGGAGTGGAGAGGCGATCGACTTAGTGGAAAACAAGCTGAAAGATGCCGGCTATCGAATTGGATTTGATCCGATTCGAGCCAAATTTAAGCCGACGGCGGCGACGATTCACGAGTGCAAAGAAGCGGGAACGGATTTTGCTCAAGCTTTGATTCGAGCGCAAAAATTGCGGGCACCGAAACCGCAGTTAGCAGCGGGGAGCGATCGCACTGAACAAGCAGTAGGGAGATTGGTTGGTTCGCTGTGCGTACTCTCGGCGAAGCGGGGGGATGTTAGCAGTGCGATGTTGGCTTCCTGGGTGTCGCAAGCAACGTTTAATCCGCCCGGTGTGACGATTGCGGTGGCCAAAGATCGATCGATCGAAGCTTTGATGTACGCCGGAGATAAATTTGTACTCAATATCTTAGCCGAAGGGCGACAGTTGCGGAAGTATTTTATGAAAAACTTTGCTCCCGGAGAAGACAGATTTGCCGGAGTCGAAACAATGGAAGCTAGCAACGGCTGTCCGGTTTTGACTGATGCTCTAGCTTATCTGGAATGCGAAGTGATAAGTCGGATGGAATGCGGCGATCACTGGGTAGTTTATGCGGCTGTTGAAAACGGTCATTTGCTCAAAAATGACGGCGTGACAGCGGTGCACTATCGGAAATCTGGGAGTCATTATTAAAGTGAAGTAATCTTGATAAATCCTCGCTTTTCCACAAGTCCGCCGGGGGTTTAAACCCCCGGCTAATAGCGAAAGTCCTCTAAAGAGGACTGATGATTTTAACAGTCCTCTTTAGAGGACTTTCGCTTTGAGGCAGGGGTTTCAACCCCTGCCGGACTGGGGGAAAGCGCGTGTTTAATGATATAAAACTCCCTTACTTTTCTTTTATTTCCTGTTCCGGCCACAGATAAATAGCGCCAGAAATCAAAGTTAAAGCCACAGAAACCCAAAAAGCAATTAATGCGGGAAAATTCCACCCTTCAGACAAAGGAGCAATTAAAAGTGCGATCGCCACAATCTGACTCACCGTCTTCAACTTCCCCCAAATATTAGCTCCCGAAATCGTAGTTTTATTAACACGCCACCCCGCAATTGTCAACTCCCGACCAAAAATCAAAAACACTCCCCAAGCCGGGATTTTCCCCAACTCAATCAACACTAAAAGCGGCGCGAGAACCAACAATTTATCCACCAAAGGATCGAGAAACTTACCCAAATCGGTAATTTGATTCAGCTTCCTAGCCAAATAGCCGTCCAGCCAATCAGTAGCCGCAGCTACCACAAAAATTGCGGTGCAAATCCAGCGGCTTTGCGCGCTTGGGTCGTACAAACCGTAGAGCAGAAAAGGCACTCCCAGTAAGCGAGAAAAAGTAATCAAATTAGGCAAATTCATAAATCAAAAATTAAGGGCTACTCTACCAACGCTTTCCTTAATTTAACATTTACACGACTTATAATCAGGTGGATTTACTTAATTAAAAAACATTTTGAGCATACTTGTCACAAGATTGGATAATTTATCGGATCAATTTGTTGTGCCGCCTCGCGCGATCGAATTCGATTTTACTCCCGATTGGCGATCGTAACTGGCAAGAAAAATTCTGAAACAGAGTTCACTAGCTCAGGGTAATCTTGGGGGTTGGCGGCTACCTCATGGCCAAACTGGGCAGGGAAATTAGCATGAAGAAAAAGAATCTGCGGATTCCTGCTCAAAGACTAAAATCCTGTTGCCTTTAAAGAGACAGCAGGAGATAAAAACTGTCAAGGGACAGAATATAGATTTGCGCGGTGGTGGCAAGAAAACATGAACTTACTTACCGCATATAAAGCCAGTTTGCGCTTGGTTTGGGGCTTAAAATTTGTTTAAGTCCCGTTAATCTCACATCTTGCACCTTTCTCGCTTAACAGGCAAGATGCCTGTTCCACAAAGAGTGAATTTTCTTGTGGAACAGGCAAGATGCCTGTTCCTAAAAAGCTTATTGAGAATGGTGCAACATCTCAGGTTAATTAAATGAGTGGTTCCTCAACGAAATTCGAGGCGTTAAATTGACGCACTCCTTGAACCACAGCTAGCGTTTCCGCTTGAGAAATCGGAATTCCGGCTTGAGGCGTGACGTAGATCCGGGTACTCGGAGTAGCAACCCCGTTAACTGTCAGCGAGATGTTCTGGAACGATAGCTGCTCAAAGGTAATCCCCTCCAGTAAGAAGTAGTCAGTCCCTTTCACGAAGTCAACGATGTAGTCACCAGCAGGAGCAGGAACAACTGGCTCACCGGGATCGATTGGTTCGGGCACAAAATCGGTGAACAGCAACTGGAAGTAGTCGGTGTCAGCCCCGCCGGTTAGCGTGTCGCGGGCGGTTTGAGTTTCCGCATCTTCGCCGCCAAAGAGTAGGTCAACGCCAGCGCCACCGATGATGCGGTCAACACCTGCACCGCCATCTAGGAAGTCATCGCCTGCGCCACCATTGAGGAAATCATTGCCAGCCAGTGTTTCAGCAACTCCGTTGTCGCCATAGATAGTGTCATTGCCACCGAGACCATTGAGGCTGTCATTGCCCTCTCCGCCATCAATGAAGTCGGCTTCAGCGCCGCCCGTGATGGTTTCTAAGCCAGCGCCACCTAACAGGGTGCTAGAGCCAGCGCCACCATCAAGGATGTCATTGCCATCGCCGCCATCAAGATAGTCAATGCCATTGCCACCCAGAAGGAAATCATTTCCGGCATAGCCAAAGAGGCTATCCTCGCCGTCACCCCCATCCAAGGTATCGTCGCCACCGCCTGATAAGCTGTCGCCTTCGCCGTACAGGGTGTCGTTGCCGCCGCCACCAAACAGGGAATCTGCTCCGCCCGATATTTCACCCTTCTCGTCATCGCCGTAGAGCTTGTCATTGCTAGAGCCACCAATGAGAGTGTCATTGCCCATACCGCCAAACCCCGTATCCTCAAAGCCGATGAAGAGCCGATCGTTACCCGCGCCACCATCCAGGAAATCTTTGCTGGCTTCGTCGGTATCAGTGATGCTCGAACCACCCGTCAGGGTGTCATTGCCGTCGTCACCAAACAGTGAGTCTTCGCCTGCTTCTCCAAAGAGGCGATCGGCTCCGTTTCCACCATGCAGGTTGTCCTTCTCCAGTCCACCCCGGAGGATATCGTTGCCCTCATCCCCATACAGTTCATCCTCACCACCTTCGCCCAAGAGGCTATCAACTCCAGCACCACCATATATAGTGTCTTTGTCCTCTCCACCGAAGATGCTATCGTTACCACCTAAGCCAGACAGCAGATCTTCCTTGCCAAAGCCGCGAATCACATCGGCGTTATTGGTTCCGGTCAGGGTATCGGATTCTGGAGTTCCATTTCTGACAGCCATAATTTTCTCCTAGTGTTATGTAAATTTCTCGTGGTTATCGAAAATTTGGGTCTTAAACCCCTTCCTTCGCTTGACGGCTTGATGCTAGAATGTAAACAAGTCGCCACAGGCAGGGCATTGGGAGACTCTAAACAAACGTGGATAGAAGGTAAGACTACCTCGGTACCACATCTCAAGGTCGCGTCAAAGAATCACTGCTCATGAAGAGACGGTGAGGTATATCAAGTGAACTGGGCACATAGCCCGAAAGTTTTTAATGCACCCTAGAAGTCGGTGCTTCGTTACCGCTGGCAATCCTCACAACTCCCTGTTCCAACCTTGAAAAAGGGGGGGAGCGAGGCCCCGATAGAAAAAATAAACTCTGAGCACCCATTACACAGACTCCGAATTGAGGTTACGAGAACTCGAAGGTGGGCCTGTTGGCCGAGTTGGTATTGGTGGTGATATGAGCTGCCGTAAATGAAGTGTTAGCTAGGGTGATCAACAGCGCGCCTGTGCCAAAACCGGCATCGCCAGCAATGCCATTGCCCGCTCGTAATAGAGTGTTCGCGCCAGACTGCACCACATCGATCGCTGCAATGCCACTGAAGGATAGGATGTCTCCGCTGGCTCCGAGGGTGAAACCATTCACGCGATCGGAACCATGACCACTGCGGTAGTGAATGGTATCTCTGCCACCACCGCCTGTGAGGGTGTCATTTCCCGCAGCACCAAACAACGCATCATTGCCGGGGCCGCCTGTCAGGATATCAGCACCACTGCCGCCATCCAGGTAATCATCCCCGTCACCGCCATTGATGGAGTCATTGCCGTCGAGCCCGAAGATATTATCTTTGCTGCCGGTTCCAGTTAGGGCATCGTTACTGCTAGTCCCGATCGTCAGACCCACGACATCCACTGCATTGACCCCGGTCAGGTTCGCCCCGACCATCGTGGCATCGGTGAAGTTGGCTTTGACCAGGTTGGCATTGCTTAAGTTGGCATTGGTGAAGTCGGCACCGATAAAACTCCCCACTTCCAGGCTGGCACCTGACAGATTGGCGTTTCTAAACTTGGTCAGGTTATCTCCAACCGCCTCCTTCAGGTTTGCGCCTGCCAGGTTTGCCCCTGTAAAGTTGGCTCCAGCCACATTGCTCTTCTCAATAAAAGCGTTGTCTAACTGGACTCCACCCGTCAGGTTAGCGCCAACGAGAATTGCTCCAGCCAGGTTTGCATTGCTGAGATCGGCACCAACCATGATTGCATTGCTCAAATCAGCACCGGGCAGGAATATGCCTTCTGCAATCACCTGACTCAGGTTCGCGTTGTCGAACTCAGAATCTGCGAAACTAGCACCGCCCATTTGAGTGCGCGTACCATTTGCATGGGGGCTGAAGTCAGCACCAGCCAGATTGACATCTTCGGCACTACAGCCAGTCATATTGGCTCCGCGAAAGCGAGAAGTTGTCAGTGTCAATCCATCGGGTGCGTTGGCATCCGTCATATTAACCCCACTCAGGTTGGCAAGGTCAAAGATGGCGTTGCTGAGGATAATGTCTGTGAAATTAGTCGATGCGTCGAATTGAGCGCCAGTAAAGTTCGCATTGATCAACAAGGTTCCTTCCAGGTCAGCACCCTGGAATTTGGCATTCGTCAAATTGGCACCCGTAAAGTCAGCCGCTTTCAGCTTCGCCTTGTAGAAATCAGCACCCGTAAAGTTTGCTCTTGCCAGGTTCGGTCGGTTCGACTGTTCGCCACTGAGATTGGCCTCATGGAGAATGGCATTGGTCAGGTTGGCGTTGGACAGGTTGATGAATTTTGTGCTGATCAGCGACAGATTTACTCCAGTTAGGTTTGCGCGACTGAAATTGACGTTTTCTAACGTCGCTTTATAAAAAGTCGCCGGTTGAAAGTTGGTATTGGCAGCAAAGATGGCATTCGTTGCATCTACATTCAGCAGAAATGCCTCTTCAAAGTTAGTACCTCTAAGTTGAGTGGAGGTACCTTGAGCGTTGCGCGTGAACAAGACGTTTTCTAGTCGGGCTTTGAAGAATGTGGAACCATTGAGGTTTTGCCCACTAAAGTTATTGCCGACCAAACTTTGATTACTAAAGTTTTGCGCTACCATTTGTAGTTACCCAAAAGTGAAAACTTAGGTTGTGAAGAGCATGAAACAATTGGTCTTGACTTTAGACTTTAGACTCAAATATTTTTAATGGCTGAATCTGGTTTACATCCTATGAGAGCCCCAAATTTCCCACAAGTGGCAAATACTCTTCTTTACACAATCTTTAAAAAAACACACACTTTTATAAAGATGGTGTGAATTTATTCTAAAAAAGCATAAATTTTATAAAGAAATTCAGTATTTTTACATAAAAAAACCCAAACTAATTCTGACTCTTCGCTGTTATGGCCTTCGTCAGGGCAACGCTCTTGACTCCTGAATTATGCTGTAAGTGCTGCGGGTTCTGGGTATGCTGTTTTTTATTCAAAACTTACGCAACTGGCACAATTGGTAGGGTTGCCCGAAACCTTAAACATTTGATAATCGCCCGATAACCACGAGGTCTGACGCACCATACAAATTGACTTAAGTGTGACCTTTGCGTAAGTCCTCTGAGCTTTATCTAAGGGCGTTCGATAAGTCTATATACTTACCGATAACTATCGGTGCGAATATCCCAAGTAATGGTGAGTGGCTCTAACAATTTTTGGCATTGCTGCTGCTAGAGGATAGAGAGCCAAACTCCCCAACCCGCAGGCAACTAGACTATTTTTTTTTGTGATAAATTTGTAATTTGAGATACAGAATTTAAGGGAGAATTGTGGATTTAAAAAATATCTCGATCGACCTGCAATTCCTGGTCTTGAACCACGATCGCATTCGGCAGCTTCGGCAGCAACCAGCGGCGCAGACCAAGCACCCATAACCCCCGCACAAATCGCCTGATTAATCCCCACCGGCGACATTCCCGCACGGCTGACCAAAGTATTCAATTCGCGGTTAAACTACTGCACCAAAGGCACTCCCAGCCAGCGAGAAAAAGTAATTTAATTAGGCAAATTCATAATAGATAGGACTAAGACCAACTGGAAAATTAAACAAAGGTATGTAGTTGCGCTTTAGCGCTCTTAGCTTAGGAAAGAGCGCCCAAACGCAACTACATACATAAAAATTAACCCTATTTGTGACAGTTGGGCTTAATCCTAATAGAAAGAAGTTCGGCAACGCGCAGTGAATGGGGATTTAACGGATGTCACAGATATCAGGAAGAAGTCAGAAGTCGCTCCTGCAATTCATCAACTGTCGATCCAGTTCTATGATATAATCTCGGCCGTAAAATTTATTTTCTAATCCTTGTACCAGATTTTCTGGCAGGTCTTGGGCAATTTCACTGCTACAGGAACCAGCAGCTAAAGCAATAGTTGCCACTGTATCGACATCTCCCGAAAAGGCAATGCAATCTTGGAGCAGTTGGCTCATACTATCATTTCGGATGACCGCAGTAATAGCTGCTCTAACACAGACCAAACCTTTAACGCTGACTTGTCCTTGCCAAGGTATCGACCACTCACCAGCTACGTGCTTTTCTAGAAAATTTCCCAAATTCTTCTTTAAACCTAGCTGATAAATAAAGTAATGGGACATCAAAGCGGCCGCTATAGCTGCTTTAATACCATCGGGAGTATTGTGAGTAATTGCAGCTTGAACGGTAGCATTTTCGATTACTTTTTCAATAGTAGGAAAAATGCCAATGGGGCCTGCTCGCATCGCAGAGCCACTTTTATCGCTAGCGGAGCGAATTTTTTCTAAAAATTCTTTTCCGTCTTGAACTTGTAGCAAAAAATTGTAAAATTTGCCAGCATAACCCAATCGCCGATCGCGGTGAAAAGCTGCAACAAATTTGCTGGCTAAAAGTTCCGGCGTCCAAGGTTCTCGGCTGACGATAGCTTCTGCGACGGCTAAACTCATCTGCGTATCGTCTGTTTGACACTCCCCGACCTGAAGGCGCGGGGATTCTTGGATCAATCAGTCGATTTGCTCGTTGATGCTGCCACCATTGAGTAGAGATCGGTCTGTCCCCAAGCTTTGATTTCGGTGTGCCCCACCGTATTTAAATTAAAGCCAACTCCTGCCTGCTTCAACCCTTTCGCCAAAATGTTTTTCGCGGCGTTGTGATCGCGATCCAATATCGTACCGCAACCACAAATGTGGGTTCGAGTTGACAGCGTTTTCTTAACAAGATTTCCACAATTTGAACAGGTTTGAGAAGTATACTGAGGAGCCACAGCAATTATTGTTTTGCTGTACACTCTTCCAAAATACTCCAACCACTGAGCCAATTGTGACCACGCTGCATCGCTAATAGATTTAGCAAGCTTGTGATTTTTGACCATATTCCGCACCTGAAGGTCTTCGTAGGCTACAAAATCGTTAGATTTTACCGCGCACAACGCCGTCTTTATGGCGAAGTCTTTACGCTGCCGACTGACCTTCAGATGTTTTCTTCCTAACTTGTTGATCGCTTTCTTCCGATTACCTGAGCCTTTCTTTTTTCGAGAAACTCGCTTCTGCAATCTCTTCAAAGCTTTTTCACTTTTACGGAGATATCGAGGGTTGGCAACTGTTTCGCCATCGCTATCAGTATAGAAATGGTTTAGTCCAACGTCTATTCCAATAATTTCACCAGTAGAAACGAATTCCTCTTTTCTTTCCGCATTGATACAAAATTGTGCGTAGTAGCCATCGGCACGACGCACAATTCTGATTCGCTTTATCTCACTGGGTGCATAAAAATGCAAGTCCCGACTACCGATTAACTTAAACCTTCCAGCAGCAAAACCATCCTTAAGTGTCAAGCATCTTTTGTCGGTAGAAATTTCCCAACCCGAAGTTTTATACTCAACGGATCGAGTATGTTTCTTGAACTGCGGGTATCCCTTTTTCCCTGGTTTCTTGGCTTTGCAATTAGCAAAGAAACGTTGGATAGCAAAAATGGCACGTTCTGCCGAAGCCTGACGTGCCATCGAATTAAGCTTGCCTGCCCATTCAAACTCTTTTGCCATGATGGCGCATTGTTTGTACAGGTCTACTAACTTAACTCCTTGATTTTCTATCCAATACCTAAGAGTTTTGTTTCGGACAAATTGAGCCGTCCGAATCATGTCGTCGATGATCCGATACTGCTCCGTTTTGCCCTTTAACTTAAACTCTAAAACTATCATTGGAATAGCCTACCACTTCTACAAAGACTTTTACTTGCAAATCTGTATGTTTAACAATTATTCACACCTTGTGGGAATTAAAGCCGTCCTAGAAGGACGGGGCTTTAGACCCGATTTTTTGGTAAGCGTTGAGATTGTTATACAATTCGATCGTCTGCTGGTCAACAAATTCAAAACCCGCACCGTAAGCGTCACCAATCGCTAATTCTACTAACATATATTTAATCAGTTCCCAACTATTTCATCCCCTGTTTTTTCCTAAAATTTAAAATCCAAAAACAACCCAAAACAGCAAGTCTATTAACACGCACCGTTTTTACTCAAGACCACCCCAATTGTTTTGCAAATCAGAGTGATGTCGTAGACAACAGACCACTTGCCCTGATAGTCGAGATCCATCTGCACAATATCGTTAAAGTCTTTAACTCCAGACCGTCCGTGGACTTGCCACTCCCCAGTCAGCCCGGGTTTGACATTTAAACGTTGCCAGTGAAAATCGTCATAGGCAGCAACTTCATCAGGAGTGGGCGGTCGAGTTCCCACCAAACTCATGTCGCCGACTAACACATTCCAGAATTGAGGCAACTCGTCCAAACTCGTGCACCGCAAGAAGCGGCCGACGCGGGTAATTCGCGGGTCATTTTCATTCTTAAAAATGTGACCCTTGGCTTGGTTGCTAACTAAATGTTTGAGCTTTTCTGCATCGACAACCATCGATCGAAATTTCCACATTCTGAAATGTCGCCCTTTGAAGCTGCAGCGGACTTGACTGTACAGTAGCGGGCCCCGATCGTCCAACAGCATCGCCACTGCCACCGGCACCGCCACCACTGCAGCAATTGCCAGTCCCAGCAAGGAACCCAAAATATCGATCGACCGTTTTACCTTGCTCGTTACGGATCGGTGATGTTGTTGTTGTGATACACAGACTCTGTAAGTAAATTCTTGAAAAAATAAGGACAGCATTTCTGATAATGAGGATTTCGACGAGGCACCCATCGGAAATTTCATATGATTTGTCTCAACTTTAACGATCTCTTACGTCCATCTTATTAGCCATCCCAAATCTGCAGAACCTGAAATACTCAGCTTTGCACAATCTTTAAAAACCCATAACACTTTTATAAAGTTTCTATGTGTTTTTTCTAAAAACGTATAAAGTTTATGTAAAGTTACGTAAATTTACTGAAAAAAGTTAGTCCTGGATGCAAAAAAACCTGGTTTCGACTAGGACTCTTCCCGGAAGACAGGGAGGGTGCTACTGAGAAACCGGGTTTTTTGCCGTTTAGCGATAAATATCGGTGCGAACATCCCAAGCAAGTGTTAGCGGCTCTAACAATTTTTGCTGGCTGCTAGAGGCGAGTTTGCCTAAATATTCGCGAACAACAGAGGCGTGTTCGAGATTCAAACGATAACCCCGCGAGACATCTTCCAAGAAAAGCGGCTCAGCCAAAATTGCTTCCCAATCAGGATTTTGCCTCGACTCCTCGGCCAGCAGCATGAAATCTTCCTCCGCAGGCACAAGCCCCGCCGGCAAATTTCCTTCCAAAATCCGCAAAATTCGGGGTTCGCAGGTGCGGGTATTCACGCCTTGGCGTTCCAACAACTGCAAAATTTCCTGAAAGCTCAGAGTTTCCTCACCCAAAACCTGCATTAATTCCCACAGCAGAAAAAAGTCGCTGTACTGCTGCTGCGACACATCCAAAATTTGAGGATAGAGAGCCAAACTCGCTAACCCGCAGGCAACTCGACCAATTTTTTGGGGGAAATTTGTACTTTGAGATACAGAATTTAATGCAGAATTGTCAATCTCAAAAATATCTCGATCGCCCTGCAATTCCTGGTCTTGAACCACGATCGCATTCGGCAGCTTCTGCCGCAACCAGCGGGCGATCGCAGGCCAAGCACCCATACCCCCCGCACAAATCGCCTGATTAATCCCCGCCGGCGACATTCCGGCGCGGCTGAGCAAAGCATTCAATTCACGATTCAACTGCTGCACAAAAGGCACTAAAACCAGACTTTCCAAATCTTTGCGCTTCACATCCCAATGCTGCTGGCCAATATCCAAAGCAAAACTTTTTTGATGTTGCAAAATAACTTTTATTTGCCTTGCCGCCTCTAACAATTGCAAACCAAAAGCAGAACCTTGTAACTGCTGCTGCAATTGATAACGACTCGGCAAATCTGGATGACCAGGACGTGGCAAATCGATCGACATTCCCCAAGTTTCATTTTTAGCCAACAACTGACAGATAATATCCTGATCGAAAGCATCGCCAGCCGCATCAAAACTGTGGCAAGTAAAATCAGCACGAGTTAAATCTTGAAGATTGGACGGCAACTCAACTAAAGCTAATTCCACCGTCGCCGCCCCCGCATTCAAAATCAAAGTTCCCCCGCTAAAAGACGAAGCATTCACAGCCAGCGGTGCAGCTTCTTCACCGCCCTTAGCAGAATCCACGGCTGACGACTCGACTTCCATGTTATTTTTCACAGGAGTTACAGCAGCAAGCAAAGTGGCGATCGCATCTTCCACCACAAAAATTTGCGAACATGAAGCCACCAGAGACGCGCCCAAAACAGCCTCCCGCAGATTAAACATATAAACATCCGACCAGCCGGCCGGAGTCCCCAAAATTACACCCTGCAAGTCTAAAAGCGCCGCATCGAGAGTTTCTGGCGTCAATCCCGAAGCCCTACAAATTAAATTAGAAACTGGCAATCCTACAAAATTCGCCCTTGGTGTAGAATCCAAAATTTCCCCCGATTCGGCAAATTTTTGTCCCCGCAAACTCGGATTCAAAGTAGCCAGCAGTGCCCGCACACCTTGCAGCGGCAAGGCGATCGAAAAAGTCTCCAAGGGCGACCACTGCAACAGCGGTTCGTACATCCCAGCAGCCTCCCGCTGATAAGGAATGCCCACCTTTAAAGGCCATTTAAAATTTTCCAGTAAAAATTCTCCAGCAGGCAAAGCCTGGGGTCGGAATCCCACCGACTTGACTGTCACCTCTGACCCTGGGCTCCCTGGGGCTGTTTCCGTCAGCACCGCAGCCGAGGGAATCCGAAAGCTCGCGTCTGCTGCCCAAGCCTCAGCCTGCGATGCTTCCCAGTAAATCGGGTGCAACTGGCCGCTGGTGCGATCGAGCAAAGCCGCAGACAGGCCAGTGGAACCAAAATCAATGCCCAAATACCAGCTAGAATTCCGGTGTTCTCTGGATGGGGCGATCGCACCTGCGGCAGAATGGCCAGTCGAGTCTTGCTGCTGTGTTTCGGCAAACTCGCTAAAATCGGTTTTCCCCTCAACAACTCCTGCTTTACTCTCTGTCGAAATTAGGTTTTTTTTTTACTTTCTGGAGGACTCGATCGCAGTTCGCTAGTTTCGGCAGTTTCTGGAGGGGGAAAATCAGTCAAAGGTCGATCGGTCTCGGTCAAACTAGCCAAAATTTCGTCTAGCGTCAAATTCGAGTCGTCTTCCTCAACAAACAAATCATCCTCAAGTTCGTTTTCCAAAACAAAGGGTTCATCCTCAGAGGAGAGTTCCAACACATCGGAGAACAAATCCTCCAGCGTGCCGAGTTCTTCCTCTGCCGCCTCCGCAAAGGGATTGTTTGCAATGCCTTCGGAGGAACTCGCCGATAAATCCAAGCTGTTAGCGACTGAGAAATTCGATCGCCCGAAGCTAGTATTTTCCAATCCCTCCAGATTGTAGAGGTCTGCCTCCAAAAGTTCCAGAGTATTGTTGTCCAAATTTAGAGCTCGATCGAGGTCATCTTCTAATTCCTCGACTGGCAGCAAATCCTCGTCCGGCGAAGCTTGGATGTACCCATCATCGAGCCCCTGCGAGGATGAGTCGAACTCGCCAGTTTGAACGTCACCGGCACTCGGCACACGGGGCCCGGCACTGGGGCCGTTTGGGCTAATTTCTGCAGGCGTTCTCGACGGCAAAGCTGCTGATTGAGGGACTGTAGCGCCGAACTGCTCGCCTTGGTTTTGAGCCGTTTCTAGATTTTCTCGATCGTCCGCGTCAAGTTGCACCTCGGCGGTTGAGGCTGGTGCTTCTGAAACTTGAGGTACTGTTGCCCCTTGCGGTTCAAATAAATCTGCAGTATCTAAAGTTAGGGCGTCTACAGAATTACCCATTACCAAGTCTGAATCTTCATCTACTAAAATCTCTTCCAGAGATTCGCCTTCATCCAGCAGATTTACAAACAAATCTTCGGTCATTTTGAGCGATTCGGCAGTTTCCTCGTCCGCCGACGCTCGATCTTGTAAACCTTCACTTTGGGGCTCAATTACAGTAGTTTCTACGGGGGTACTTTCGATTTGTAATTCTACTTCAGGAACCGCTTCTCCCGCGAACAAACTTGCATACAAATCCTCAATATTTTCGCCGGTTTCTGTTAAGCTATTCTCCGATTCACCGCCAGAAAACTCAGTTGCATTTCCCGATGTTTCGGGTGCAGAATCGAACAAATTATCTTGCAACTCCGGGAGCAAAATTGGGGCTTGAATGCGATCGCGGTCGCGCCTCAACTGTCTGAATTGCGGAGAAATTTCTGTACCGGCGTAGGGAAATCTGTCTTGTTCTCCGAATTCGCCGGTGCGAATTTCCTGCACCGAGTCTCCAGTCTGAGTCTCTGCGGCTGAGTGCTCCATCGCAGTATTTGAAATGGCGGGAGCGACAGAAGATCGATCGGCTGCGGTTGGGGTGACGGTTTCGAGATTATTTGCTAAATCGATCGGCTGTTGAACGTAGGAAGACGCTTCTCGCCCCAACTGTGAGGCCAAGTGGTTGACCAAAGCCGCGAACATCGCCTCGCTCTGCTGGCTCAAACCGTACATATTTTCGAGTTCTTGTCTCAAGGAAGCTTGATAGCTTTGCAGATTTGCTTGCAAAGCCTCGAACACGATAGCCATCCTAGAATCGAGACTCATCAGCAGACTGTCAGCATGAGATTGGAACAGTTGCATTTGCTCCAACCTCTGAGCCGGCGTCAGCAGCGGGTGTTCTTCTGAGGTTTGTGGGTTAACTGTTACGTCAATAGCCGATTGTTCATCAGGCGCACTGCCCAAAGAGTAAGGTGCTGCGCTGCTTTGCAATAACTGATTTTCTAGGGAACTTAGAATTTGGGAGAAATCGCTAGTCAAGGTTTCTTCCAAGCGGGCAGTCAGTACCTGCAAGAATTCACCAATGATTTGCTGTTGGTTGGCTTGTTGCTGAGCTAGGGATTGTTGCTGCTGCCGTTTTGCTTCTAGCAGTTTGATTTCTTGAATTAGAGCTTGCTGCTCTTGCCGCAGAGCTTCTATGTCTTCTTGGAGTGGCCCTGTCAGGCTGGAACGCAGGTGGCTGATTTCTCCGGTTACGGCAAGCATGATTTGCTCTGCGGCTGAGGGGCCAGGGGCGGGCAGAGGCACTTTGGGTACTGGAACTGGTTGCGGGCGGACATTTGGGCGGGCGGGGGCCTTTGGGGCCGTTAGCTTTGAGTCTGAGGAAACCAGATAAGCGCGAACTCGCTCTAAAAGTTGGCGCTGGTGGACAGTATCAAGAGAACCCGTCCAAGGCAAGCGGGGTGCGGGCTTGCTGAGTACCTCGTCTATCTCAGCAATCAGTGCTTGAATTTTGTACTTCTGAGAATTCAAGGGCGGAACCTCTGGGAATGCGGCTTGGGAGAAACTTTACCGAAAAAAGACTGAAGTCAATCGATTTTAGATTTTAGATTTTAGATTTTAGATTGAAGCATTGACTTGCGCGAGATCAATTCGGGGGCTCCTTTATCGGATACAGGTTTTTTATTTCTGGACGGATGAATCCGGGGGCTTGTATCCTGGATGCTTGATTGTCAGGCGGCAGCGATGCCAATAGATAGAATAATCTGAATGCGAGTCAGTCAATAATTCACTAATATTTTATGACAACAGTTAATTAACCTTTTGTCTTCGGATAGCTTCTATTGCCTATCATAGGTTAACCGGTACTTTCGCACCAAATGCCCGCTTCTATCAATGGCAAGTGCCGTCAAATTCTGGGACTGAGAGGCGAGTTTCCCTACCCGGAGGCTGATTCCTGCTCCCAATAGCTGCGAACCCCACAAACTTTTGCCTTCACACGCTTGAACGGCGGGCCGCACACTGTCACCGCGTGTTTCGTTAGGATGGCGGCGCGCCACTGTCTCTCCATCTTTCACCGACTTGGAAAAAACCTCAAACAATTTGCGATTTGGGATACCGAGATTCGGGATTGTCCCCGTGTACTGGGTTTGAGTAACCTTTGATTATAGCCTTTTATCTGTATTCATGGCTAGATACTAATGGTACAATAATCTTGGGGTAGCAGAAAAGTTTGCTGGGAAGTGGGTGGGTTTCGCTCGCCAAGAGCGCCAGTCTTTAGGCTCGCAAGGGCTGTGGATTTTGCCGATCGTGCTGACATTTACCAGGTTCTAGGCAGTTGCTCGGATTTGGGAGCTGTCTGCCGTGCTTGCACCCCTTGTGCTCGTGGATTTGGCCTTCTCGACTGCTGGGCTGACTGACAACAAATCTCTCAGCAGTGTTAAACTTGTCTTCGCGAAGTGCTTGTCTTCGGTAATTCGATCGGCTCAGTCGTTTGCCACATTGCTAAAATTTTGTTAATAAAATTTGCTCAGTGGTATATATCTAAAAAATTATGGTATATTCTTTAGTTTCTAGCTCGCAATCAGAGCTTGAGGCCATTAATTCCCATATTGGGCCTTTGACCGCAAAACTTTAGAGGTAAAATTGCCGATTTTAGATCCTTGTTTCTCAAATCTTGAATCTCAAATCGAATGACTCGGCTGCAAGCTATTTCTAACTGCCCAGCGCAGATCAAGCGCGTAAATTAAAATGATGGCCTCATGGAAGACCGCTTTAACACCCGAGATCCGAATTCTAATATAAATCAATTGATAGTTTCTACTCCGTTTTTTGCAGGATTACCCGATCCTGTAATCGAGAGAGCAACTCTCCACATCGTTACCCGCAGTCATCCGTCGAATCAAGTGATTTTACTCGAAAATGACTGGGGAACATCAGTGTATTTTATATTGGATGGTTGGGTGAAAATTCGCACCTACAACCTAGACGGAAAAGAAGTAACACTGAATATTTTAGGGAAAGGAGAATTATTCGGGGAAATGGCCGCGATCGAAGAAGCACCGCGATCGACAGATGTCATCACCCTAGCCCCGACACTGATCGGCAATATGCCATCTCAGGATTTTGTGCAGCTTATTCATACCGAGCCGCTAGCAGGCATTCGCCTAGCTCAACTGATGGCGCGTCGCCTGCGACAAGTCAACCGCCGCCTGCGTTTGCGAGAGTCTGACAGTACCTCGCGAGTAGCAGATATTCTATTATTTTTGGCAGAGGGGCAAGGCAAAAAAATCATGGAAACAGGAGGTACAGAAATACCGAACCTGCCACACAGAGAATTGAGCAGCCTCAGCGGGCTGGCTCGCGAAACAGTAACGCGAGTGCTGAGCAAGCTGGAAAAAAAAGGAACTATTCAGCGCGAACGTGACGTTTTGTGCATTCCCGACCTGCACGCCTTAGAGCGTCTGTTAGTCTAGAAGTATCAGAGTTTGCTTTTATTGAATCTAATTCAAAAGCACTCTCTGTTAACTAACTGATATTAATGATTTCCCGCAGGAGGTAAAGCTGTGAGTTTTAAGAAAATTTTCGCTGCCTTAGATGATTCAGAACTGAGCCACCGCGTCTTCAGTCAAGCTTTAGAATTAGCTCTGAGCGATCGGGCCCAAGTGATGCTATTTAACTGCGTTACTGTCAACACGTTGGGCGAGACGGCAGTGCCAATTCCGGTAGATTTGGGCATGAATGTCGAGTTAATGAATCAAGCTTATCAAGCTCAACGTTTGCGGCTGGAAAGCGAGGAAAAACAGGCTTCGGGCTTGCTCAAAAATTACTGCGACGCCGCAGCAAAACAAGGATTGCAGGTAGAATTTGACTGCAAAAAGGAGGGCGATCCGGGGCATTGTATCTGTGAAGCAGCCGAAAATTGGGGCGCAGATTTAATAGTGTTGGGAAGGCGTGGCCGCACGGGCTTCACAGAAGCTTTCCTCGGCAGCGTCAGCAATTATGTCGTTCACCACGCATCTTGTTCGGTTTTTGTAATCCAGGAAGTCAAAATCGAAAAATAATGCTGCTGAAAATTTAGGCTGAGAAAACCCATCTCAAATAAGACTTGCGTTCGTACCTAAACCCGGTTTCTGCGAGCAATATTAAATTTGGCGGCGGGGCATCCAAACAGTGAAACCGGGAATCAGCCGTATGGGGCGCAAGTCCCCTAAAATCTAAAATCTAAACTCTAAAATCGGAAAATCGGGAATCAGCCGTATCGGGTGCCAGCCCCGTAAAATCTAAAATCTAAAATCTAAAATCTAAAATCGGATGAGTGATTTTTTGTCAGCAGATGCTGCGCCTAATTCGGGTAGTTCACCCAGTACAAATAACGAGCCGGAAACCGCCGATATTTCAGCAATGGCTGGCGATCGTACAAATCCAGATCCTGGGAAGCGCCCCTCTGGGGAAGCGCCTTTAAGGCTGGTAGAAACGGCTTTTTTGGCAAGTACCGCTAGCTTAATTTGGCTGGTAAATTATTACTTTCCGCTGGGGCCTTTGCTGCGGGTTTTTTTCCCGATACCCATCGCCCTGGTTTACTTGCGCTGGGGCAACCGAGCAGCTTGGATGGCAGCTTTGGTATCGGGTTTGCTGCTGTCGGTACTGATGGGCCCGACGCGGAGCATTTTATACGTGATGCCTTTTGGAATTATGGGAGTTGCGCTGGGAGGACTTTGGAGGCGCAAAGCGAGTTGGTCACTCTCTATTAGTGTGGGCGCTCTCATTGGTACTGTCGGCTTCTTTTTTCGGTTTTGGCTGCTGTCAGCGTTGGTGGGTCAAGATCTATGGGTTTACGTAACGGCCCAGGTAACAGAGATGGTGGAATGGGTGTTTGTGAAGCTGGGCTGGCTTAATGTACCGAGTTTGGACACAATTGGGGCGATCGCCGCCGGGATGATTTTAGTTAACAATATTGTCTATTTATTTGTAGTGCATTTAGTAGCTTTGCTGCTATTAGATCGTTTGGGAAATCCAATTCCGCGACCGCCAAGCTGGGTGCAAGTTTTGATCGATTATGAAGAGTAGTTATTAGTCCTTATACCAATTAAATGGGTATAACTAATTATTTTAAAAGGAGTCGCCCTCGCACTTAAAATTTTGAAGAACACGTCCTGGGTGATCGTCTTCCACTTTATAAGCGCGCTCCCTATTAACTTACGCGATTTTACTTATACGGTTCTAATTGAATCCTGACCAACTTGTGAGCCAATATCGAGTTGATTAGTAGCAAGCCATTGTATTTGTGCAGGCACACTAAATATAGCGGGTCTGCGTAAGTCCTGGATTTAACGTATAGCCTTTCTCAGAAAGATGAGGTACTCATGGCCTCCGTGGCCTCCGTGGCCTCCGTGGGCATACCTCACCACGCTTGAGAACCGCTATATCATCATTCCAGCGCTGCTTCCTCCTAGATTTTTCGTTTTTACCGTACTTTTTAAGACGGCTTCAATTTTAGCTTTTGTGCATAGATCCCGCGCTCGCCCCTCTCTTCCCGAAAACCCCTTTTTCCCCGAAGCCCTTATTATTACCAAAAGTGCGATCGCACTTCCCTCAATCATAAATTGGGAGCATCTCATATTTGTAAAAATACTTCTTCTGGCTCCTTCCTTCTTCTGGCTCCTTCCTTCTTCTTCTTTCCTTCTGCCTCTTTCCTTCTGCCTCTTTCCTTCTGCCTCCTGCCTCCTGCCTCCTGCCTCAAAACTCCAATTTCTAGCGGAGGGCTGCAAAGGTGAGATGCTCCCCATAAATTTCTGTCCGGTATCCAATCCGATCAATAGTAATCACCTTTAAATCATCCTTCAGCAACGAACACAAAAAACAGTATATTGACAAAATTCACACAGTCTTCTAAGATGAAAGACGATTCCTAACACACCGCCAAAACTTAACAAATCATCCCTCCACAAGTTAACAATTTAATATAATAGGCTTTGACAGCAATGGTTCCATACCTAATATCATTCTTCTACGGTATTTGCCTGCTTTTATCCCTCATCGGTTGGGGGAAATTCCTCAACCACATTCTGTTTCCCAACCAGCGAACGGACTGGGGACAAAGAGCAGGTTGGGGTCTAGCCTTGAGCCTTATCATTGGCGGTGTATTAAACGCAACTTGGAATATCTCGCCACCCACAATTTTATTTTTTTTAGGTTTGGGACTCATTTATTGTCTAGTAGATTTGATAAATCACAGACAATCAATCGCCAGTAATCTCTCACAGCTATTTCAAGAAAGTCGCAAAGATAAAATAGTCTTAGCAGGCATTGCGACTGTCAGCCTACTGATTTTTATCCAATACGCGGGATGGGTGTATACAGGCAGACTCAACTTTGCCAACATGGTGTATGCTGACGGGTTTAATACCAGCGATGACTACCACGCTTACTTAGTATTTCCCCACAAAATGCTGCAACTCGGTTCTATGGGCCTAGAGCCTTTTAGCGAAAGAAGAATAGTATCTTTGGGGGGACAGTCATTTCTCCATACTTTCATTGTCAGCGTACTTTCTGACACTAATTTAAACATCATAGACCCGGGTTTAGCGCTGATAATTACGATCGGACTAATTATCGGATTTTTCAAAGAACATCCAGCCTCCACTAGACGAGTAATATTTACAATTTTATTTGTCCTATTGATTGCTGTACCCAAGGCAAACACTACAAGTAGTATGCTGCCTGTAGCTTTATTTTTAAGTTTGTTTAGAACCATTGACACCAAAGAAATAGACTGCAACTCTTGGGTTTCCAATGCTTGTATTATTGCTTTAATCTCCGCCGCAATTTGTACGTTAAAATCTTCTCTAATTCCAGCCTCGGCTATTGTATTGGCAGTTAGCTACCTTTGCTATTTTATTAGCTCAAAGACCCAACAAAAAGTTGTTTGGGAATTCGCGCTGGCGACAGTATTAGTAGGAATATTTCTCCTACCTTGGATGATTTCTTTGTATCAATCTTCAGGTACTTTATTGTATCCTCTTTTGGGAAAAGGCTATCACGCCTCCGCCTACGGCATTACTTTCAAATCAGGTTCGACACTCTTGGGAACTGTTAAAACAGCCATCGCAGCATTCAGAGGTATTTACGTTTTTATACTGATATTGCTCGGCTGCTTGAGCTTAAGTATCCGACCTCTGAAATTGGCTAATTTACCAGCAGAATCCTCGTTCTCGAACCGCCAAGCACCTTTATCTATGACAGTTGCAGCGCTAGTGGCAACTGTTGTTGTAGGGGTGCTTACCGAAAATGCCGACCCTTTTCGCTATTCATTCTCTCACCTGTTTCCGGCAATTATCATATTAATTATGATTGCCATGACGGATACAGGAGTGTTAAATACAAACGGGATTCCTAACTTTTTTATTGCCGCTGTATTTTGTGCAGGTCTTACAATCAGCTACGATTGGGAGATCACTAAAAATACTTATTCAGCTTATGTGAAAAATATTAAATTCGGACTAACGAATCCATCTTTAGTTTCAGCTAAGCAAAAGTTGCAGTATGCAGCGCTGCAACAGTCTATTCCCCAGGGAGAAACAGTTTTAACCAGGCTAGATACACCTTTTATCCTCGATTTTAAACGCAATCAAATTCTCCTAGCTGACTGGCCCGGAGGAGCAAGTTTGCCTCCCGGAATGCCTGTCTTCAAAGGCGATGAAGCTTTAGCGAACTATTTAGTTTCAAAATCTATTCGATACATAGCTTATTCGTCTTGGAGTCTCAATCATCCGCCAAATGTAGATACTTCAGCGCCTGGATTGTCATCTTGGTTTAGACTGCAATCACAACTTGCTCACGACTTTCGGGATAACGTGCAACAACTAGCAAAAACGAGAAAGAAGCTTTATGCAGACGGAGAAAATTTTGTGCTGGATTTGGGAGTTCAGCGTAAGTAGCAAATATTTAGATGACATAAAAGAGCAGATTAGATATCAAACCGAAAAGCCGGAAATGTTTGGTAGAAATTCGAGCATCTGCTGGCAGTATCTTTAACACATCTTTCTCAGATAAAAGGTTGAGATTTTCCTCTTGGGCGAAAAAGTGTTGACCGAGCAATTTCAGCAACGCTCGAAACCAAGAGGGGGGCAGCCAATGTATGAGGGGAACAGCAGTGTGGAATTCTACGGGATACCACCGGTTGGGAGTTGTGATGCAGCAAGTTTTGCCGACGCGGCAAAGTTCCCGAACAAAAGCTTGTTGCTGAGTCCGACTCCCGACGTGTTCGATTACGGCAAAACTCACGACTCAATTAAAACTTTTGTCGGGAAATGGCAAGCTTAATCCATCAGAACGGACGTATTTTAAACCTGGATATTCTTCTTCTAAAAACACAGCATCTTCCATACCGACTGCGGTGATTTTGTCCTTATGCGGATAAAGTTTCTCAAAGAAATTGCAGTCTTCGCGGCGGTCGGAAGTTACTCCTACATCCAACACCGTTGTGTCGGCGCTGGGATGGGCTAATCCCATGAGCAAATCGAACATTTTTTGGCGGGCGTACAAAGATAGTTTAGTTGCGAAACCGCCTAGCTTGGGGCCAACATACTCGCTGGAGTTGTTTTCAGTTAGTGTCATATAATTTTAGCTTTGAGATGAACTGACAACCTGGTTGAAGCCCGATTGTTCGCGCTCGATTTAACACAGCATTTGGGCAATTTAAATCATCTTTCGTGAAATTTATAACAAAACTGTACTTTTAAGTGTTTTACCTGCGCTTCAACCCCAGCACGCTGAGAAAAAAGCTCGACAAAACCATCTGCAAACCGACAGTCAGGCAAGTGAGCGAGGGAATAACCAAACGCAGAGTTTTAGAAGGGTCGAGAGAACCAAAAGCAGTTTCACTCCAGATAGTTAATGACAAGAACGAGCCAACTATTCCGATTAATATCAGTGTGACTCCGAAAATCAATCCTGTCTCTAGGGTGACATAGCGAAATATTTTGTTGAGTTTGGGGTCTTCGGGCAGCAGTTTTTCACTGATGGCGAAAACTTTGGTGAAGAAAGCGAAAGTTACTGCTTGAAAACCGATGATAATTGCGATCGCAGCATACAGCAGTGTATGCACGTCAAAGCTGATACTCCCGATATTTTGAGTACCGGGCAACAGCCAAATGCCAACTATTATACCCACAATCATCAGGAAAGCACCCGGATACAAGAACAGCCATCGGGGACTGTAAAGCAACAGAAATCGCAAGTGCCGCCAGCCATCTCGCCAAGTTCGCAGGTGCGGCGGACGGCTGCGGCCATCGGGAGAGAGTACGGTGGGGACTTCTGTGATTCGCAACTTGTACAGAGAGGCTTTGACGACCATTTCGCTGGCAAATTCCATCCCCGTTGTTTGCAAGTCGAGTTTCAAAATTGAGTCTCTCCTGAAACCCCGCAATCCGCAGTGAAAGTCCCCGGCGGGACTGGAGAAGAATAGCTGCCCCACCCAAGTAAGTACCGGATTTCCTAAGTATTTGTGCAGTGGTGGCATTGCCCCCGGTTTGATGCCGCCTTGAAAGCGGTTTCCCATCACTAAATCGCACCCTCCCCGCAATTTTTCGACAAAAGCGCCGAGACTAGAAAAGTCGTAGCTGTCGTCAGCGTCGCCCATGATAATATAGAGTCCGCGCGCTGCGATTATGCCTCCCATCAGGGCGCTGCCGTAGCCTTTGGCTGCTACGGGTACGACTCGCGCCCCCATTCTGGTAGCGATATCTTGAGAACCGTCAGTGCTGCCGTTGTCTGCTATGATGACCTCGCCGGCAATATCAAGTTCGCGCAGGGACTTCTGCGCTTTCTGGATACAGATTTCTAAAGTTTCTGCCTCGTTCAGGCAAGGCATGAGTATCGATAATTCGAGAGTGTATTCCCCGCTGGCGTTGGTCTGTTCTGCCATATGTTTGTTCTACTGTTGCTGGCGATCGACAATACTTGCATTTCCAGTATGTATGTTTAAAATATGGGTAGCGAACAAAACTCAATAAAACTTAATCAAAGCTGTTTAGGAGAGTTTGTTCCGGGCCATTCTCGATCTGTAGTATTATCTTGGTGAACTCATGAATAGAGGCGTTTTTCTGGTTTTGCTTGCTGCCATTTTGTGCAGCGTCCTGGGTCAATTTACTCTGAAGGCTGGAGCAAAAGTTTTAGGGCCCATCGGCGCTGCTAATTTAGTTGAAAAAGTTATAGCAATGGCTACTCAGCCTTTGATAATAGCAGGTCTTTCTCTGTACGCAATTTCTTCGATCGGTTTTATCGTAGTTTTGTCCCGCGCTAACATTAGCATAGTCTCGCCTTTACTGTCAATCAGTTACCTGTTTACTGTTTTGGGCGGCAAAATTGTATTTAACGAGCCGTTGCCACCGCTGCGGTTAGTAGGCGTGGCGCTAATTATGACGGGAGTAATTTTTGTACTCAGAGGTCAAGCAGGGGGTGCGCCAGGGGGCAGTTAGCGAGCCCTTTTAAGATTGACGCTTGAGTGCTGAATTGATAACTTAACTAAAAGGGTGCGTCTGAATGTTCTGTTATTAGATAGAGCCCAGGACTTACAACTTGTGGGCGAATCTTTTGAAAAATATAGAAAATGCAACTCTAGACAGGATTTGTGCAGGTACACTATATTTCTGCCTGCACAAATACGAAGGCTACTAATTGACACAATATGGCCTCACAAGTTGGTGAGGATTTAATTAAAACCGTATAAGTACGATCGCGGAAGTTTACAGAGATCGCGAGCGGCGAGTGAAAGACGATCGCGCCTGCGTCACCCTTAAAAATTTTAAGTACGACGGCGAGGAGAACTAAAATAATTAGTTAACTATCGCGTAAAATATGTAAATATCTCCTTTAACCATGATTATTGCCAATATTTACGCTCCCAGTCAAACCAACTACGGATTAACCGATTTCTACCATTTTTACATGAAGTTGCATACAAGAAAGATTCTGTTGAGAGGGCATCCCGATGGCAGCCAACTTCATAGGGCGATCGCCGTAAGTGCACAGGAGCAACAACTAAAAACCAGTCGAACCTAAGCTTTAAGGATCGGTTGCAAATGTTGTGGGGGCTCATAAACAGGACACATCATATCACGTCCGCTAGTACCGGGCTTGATATAAGGGGTAAGGGGTCAGGGATAATGGGCAAACGAATAACTAAAAACCAACAACTAAGAACTAACAAATAACTAATAATTAATTCCCAATTCCCATGACTAATGACTAATTTATGATTCATATTTATACCGAAATAGAACAGGGGCAGCGGTGGCTCGATCGCTATCGGGGACAAAAACCGATATTTGCCTGCGTGTTAGGATTTACCGCGACAGGCTTAATTCCGGGGATTTCAGCAGCAGGAGCAACCCCGCACGATCGACAATTTACTTGTTTAGCCGATGCAGAATTTTTGTATAACGGCCCCCAACCGTCGCCCCAATATCCTTTGCCGCCCCTAGAAGCGGGTGCCTCGCCGGTACTGATATCTCGCGCTGTAGTCGAAGCTTTGGAACTTCCCCTTTACCTATTTAATGCTGGTTTGCCCCTCCCACCTACCGTACCTGCAATTGATTTGGGCGGCACTCCGGCAAAGTGTCTGATTTCTGGGAATGCTTTAGAACTCGAAACAGTCAAACATTTGCTCGAACAAGGATTAATTTGGGGAGCTAAATTGGCTGCTCAAACTAATGGCAGCTATTTAATTTTAGGGGAGTGCGTAGTTGGGGGAACGACTACTGCTTTGGGCGTGTTAATGGGTTTGGGTATTGCAGCGGCGGGCAAAGTGAATAGTTCTCATCCTCGCTGCAATCACGCTCAAAAATTGGCTGCGGTGACAGCGGGACTCAATAATGCTGAGTGGGAAATTAACGGACAAAACAGCACTCCCCTGGAATTGGTAGCGGCGGTGGGCGATCCGATGCAAATAGCGGTGGCGGCAATGGCGATCGCCGCGAGTCGGACTTGCGGGGTGCTTCTGGCCGGGGGTACGCAAATGCTGGCAGTGTACGCTTTGATGCAAGCCTTAGCCCGTGAATATGCTCTACTATGGCGTCCCGAACAAGTCGCGGTGGGGACTACGCGCTGGGTGGCCGAAGACCCTACAGGAGACACTGTAGGACTTGCTAATGATATCGGCGGTGTGCCTCTGTTGGCCGCGCAGCTAAGTTTTGCTGGATCTCGCTACGGGCAACTGCAAGCTTACGATCGCGGCTATGTTAAAGAAGGGGTCGGTGCGGGAGCCTGTGCGATCGCCAGTGGCTTGGCTGCAAATTGGACTCCCACTCAACTCCTCCACGCTGTTGAAGCTTTAGCCTCGCGCTGTGACATTAAACATTAAGTAGATAGTTATAAGAATCGATGCCAGATTTGTGAACTTCTCTCTTTCTTCTCTTTCTTCTCTCTCTCTGCGTCCTCTGCGCCCTCTGCGGTTTGTAAAAAAATCTTGTCCACCAAAGAAATAGCCTTCCTATTTCTACACAATATCTCCCTTTCATGCAGTATTCCCCTTGCTAATTGGGGGAGATAAAAAACTCTATGCAATGAATCTATAAGTAGACGAGCATAAATCAACGCAATTTGTATTTTTTTTGAATTACTACCCGATCCCCGCTAGCAATATTTAATTAGGCCCGCCTAGATGTTGCGAGTGCATTCTTTTGGAGAGCAACTGTTCTTCCAAGGCGGCAATTCGATTGTAAGCTGCTGTTAGCTGAGCAGTTAAGCGCTGGATTTGAATCTCAGCGCTCAGCTCTTTTTCCAGGCTTTGAGAGTTCTTGTCGAAGTAGCTGTCATCTAACAGTATGTCTTTGTGTTCGAGGAGGCCATCGAGACTGCTGTAGCTTTGATAGGGCGAGGTTTGGTCATTTCCTAGCGTTCCAGAGCGATCGTTTCTCTGTTGCTGGGTCAGCTTCGTCTCCTTGGCCGACTCCAAGAGCTTTTCATTGAGGTTTTCTATGAGTTTGTAGAGGGCCTCGACTTGTTGGCTCAATACTGTAACTTGCTGGCGGAGCGCTTCCATACAATCATCCTTTGGCTCGTAACTTAATATCTTTACATTTTAGGTAAATCTTTACATAACTTGGATTTATCACTAAATTATTTAATTTTTGACTTAATTGTTGTGTTCCCAATCCTGACGGTAGATTTAGGGAGCCAGCTTGAAGATAATCGATCGGCATTCGTGGGTCGATTGTAGATTTTAGATTTTAGGTTTTAGATAGTCTTGGACACAGGAACCGGGTTGGTTAACCCCCATACTTCGTTCAAACCTTCAATCAGAGTTAAAACGTCGGGTTTCTGAGAGTCGGATCGCAGAGCGTCCTATTAGATTGACTTCGCTCTCGCCAGTGCTTTCAGGATTCAGATGAGTGGATTTTTAGTTTTTTTAGTTATTAAGCTGTCGCCGATTTAAAAAGGATTTTTTACTTCGGTTGTGTAAAAAGCTTCCTCCAACGGCAGATGGCAGCGCTCTCGTTGTTTCGTTATATTAAAAAATGTAACACAGATGCAGTAGATCGACCCGGCTGGCGAGCAAAACTGGCTCAAAGGAACTTGCAGCACAGAAATTAGGCGTTAAGTTGACGGAGTTTTCGGCATCGGAAAGCTCGATCGACCAGGTAGAAGGTAAAATCAGGGCAAGAGCCAATCGATTTGAGATTTTAGATTTTAGATTTTAGAATTGAAGCATTGAAGCATTGACCCCACGGATAAATTCGGGGGCTTGTATCGTGGATGCTTTCGGTCAAACAGACTCTCTTCGCAGCAGAACCGAGTACAATGGCTCTGTGTTTGAAAAAGAAATAAGACAAATCGGCGCCAACTACCGGACTCGACAAACAATTATTTCCCCGGCTGTAGAACACAAAACGATCGGTCAATATTTAGAAAAGCGGATTGACAGGTGAAACGAAGGTCTTTGCTATTGGGGGCCGCCACCCTAACTTTAAGTCAATTGGCGGCAGGGTGCGACTCGAAGCCCATTCTCAAAATTCGATCGCTCAAAAACGGTATTCCGGCCCAACTGGTAAGCAAATTTAGCCGCGATGTACAACCGTCTCCGCTTTTGCAGGTAACGCAAGAAGGACAATTAAAAGAATTATTCGCCCTGTTGCAGGAGTGGAAACGGGTTCCCGAATCAAAAAATCAAGCTAACTTGGTGATGTTGGGAGATTACTGGCTGACTTTGGCAATTAGGCAAAAATTGATTAAGCCGATCGATCCTGGTAAGTTTGCTAATTGGTCACAATTGCCCGAAAGATGGCAAAAACTCGTCAGGCGCAACGACGAGGGTAAATTAGATCCTCAAGGTAAAGTGTGGGCTGCACCTTACCGCTGGGGAAGTACGGTAATTGCCTATCGAACCGACAAATTTAAGGCTTTGGGGTGGACTCCGACAGATTGGAAAGACTTGTGGCGAGTCGAATTGCGCGATCGAATTTCTCTGCCGGACAGTGCCAGAGAAGTTATCGGTTTAACATTAAAAAAACTAGGGAAATCTTACAATACGCAGCAATTAGATAAAATCCCAAATCTTAAAAAAGAACTCGCAAATCTGCACCAACAAGTTAAATTTTATAGTTCGGACGCTTACCTGCAACCATTAATTTTAGGCGATACTTGGTTGGCAGTAGGTTCCTCTGGGGACTTGCTGCCGCTGCTGCAAACTCAAAAGGATATTGCTTTAGTAGTTCCGGTTTCGGGAACTGCACTTTGGACAGATTTGTGGGTACAACCAGCATCAGGGAATCCAGTTTCTTTAGTGGAAAAATGGATTGATTTTTGCTTACAACCTCGGGTTGCTCCTCAATTATCTTTGCTGGCTAAGGCTAGTTCGCCGATAATTGTCGGCATGAAACCCGAAGATTTGCCGGAAGCTGTTCGCACTAATTCTGTGTTGTTGCCGGATGCTAAGATTCTTGCTGCTAGCGACTTTCTGCTGCCTTTTGGGGATGCGGGGATTGCCCAATATCGATCGCTGTGGCAAGAAATTCGGCAAGTAGTGAAAAGTTAAATTACAGTCATCCCGCGAGCCCGCCAGGGGTTGAAACCCCTGTCTAATAGCTAAAGTCCTCTCAAAGAGGACTGAAGAACTCATCTCATTTCCGGTTACACTCATACATGATGTTGACTGTTGAGAGTTGACTGTTGACGCCGTGAACAGTCAACCGTCAACGCCGTGAACACTGAACTGGAATTTACTATTCCGATGCTAACGGATTTGATATCATTAGTCGTCTTCAGACGACTTTAGCTTTGAGGCAGGGGTTTCAACCCTTGCCGGACTATGGGTTTGACCTGGTTGTTGACACTCCCAAAGGCACGGCGCCGTGTCCTAACTCTTGTAGGGACACTAATCTAAAATCCTTTCACCCTTCCTCGAATACCCGGATTTGAGAGAGATTCTAAATCAATCCGACAGTTAAGCCGATCGCCCTTGCACGAATAAACTGCCAAAGCAGTGCCTTGACGGTTGCAAACTCGCACATTGTAACCATAATCGTTGGCGACAGTGCCAAAGCGGTTGACAAATTGATAGCGTTCCATATAATCGAGCAAACTCCAAAGTTGGCGGTTGACGATGAGAATTACCCAAGTATTGCCGGGATCGACAAACCAGCGATCGAGCAATTTTCCGCCAAACTGTTTTTGAGCTAACCACAGACTCGGCACGCTTTTTTCGGTTTGCGAAAGCGGGGGCGACGGCAAATTAGCAGCGTTGCCAGTCGGGCAAGCCGGCTGCTGGGAAAAAGCCGCAGATTGTCCCCACAGCAAGGCTCCGAGGCACGCAGAACAGGCGATCGGGAACAAAAATAAACTTTTTGTCAAAATGCCATGCCTGCGGGGAGAAACTTGATTTTCGTGGCGCATTTTGGGGTAATTCATCATATTCATCATATTATTAGACAAGATTGCATAAATCATTCATTGATACAGAAACCGCAGATGTAAGGCAGATAAACACGGATAAACGCAGATAATTTTAAATTACTCGTTACTAGGCTCCAGCCTAGTAATGCAGATCCGGAGGCTCTGCCTCCATGTTTCCAACCGAGGCAGAGCCTCTAGATTTATGTTCCCAGGCTGGAGCCTGGAAGTTAATTTTATTATTCTTCAGTCCGCGGAGGCGGACATTGTTTGTATAGTAGCGGTTTCAACCGCCGACTCTTCTCTTATTTCTGCAAAATTATTAAAATTCCGATCGCTTAAACAATGAAGCAGGCAGACACACAGCAAAAGTAGAGCCGCAATCTAACTCGCTAGTAACTTCAATATCGCCACCCATCATCTGACAAAAACGCTGACTGATAGTCAGTCCCAAACCAGTACCCCCGTACTTGCGAGTAGTTGAATCGTCAGCTTGAGTAAAAGGTTGGAACAGTCGCTCTTGCTGTTCTGGTGTCATGCCGATGCCCGTGTCCGTCACTCGGAAAATTAAAAAATCTGCATCCAAAATTAACAATTGAGCAACTCTCGGTTGATATTTATTTTTTAATTCTTCACTGGTAATTCTTTCGACAGTAAGCACGATCGCCCCATTAGCAGAAAATTTAGCAGCATTGCTGAGCAAATTCAGCATTACCTGCCGCACTTTCATCAAATCGCCGTGCATCGCGCCGATATTGTCAGAACTCAATACTTGCAAAGTATTGCCGTTTTTATCCATTAGCGGTTTGATAGTTGTTACCACCTCCTCGATTAAACCTCCAACATCGAAGCTTTCGAGGTAAATCTCCATCTTGTCAGCTTCAATTTTGGAAATGTCGAGAATGTCCTCTATCAGGCGCAGCAAGTGTTTGCCAGCAGTGCGAATTTTGTCTAAGTCCGAGACTACCTGTAAGTGGCCTAACTCTTCGGCATCTTCCACCAGCATATCGCTGTAGCCGATAATCGCGTTCAGGGGAGTGCGTAACTCGTGGCTCATGTTTGCCAGAAAAGCACTCTTGGCGCGGTTGGCGAGTTCTGCGGCTTCTTTAGCCAACTGCCATGCTTCCTCCGCGTCTTTGCGTTCGGTGATATCCCGCAGTGTCGCCACCACGGCTTCGACGCTGCCGTCTGTCGCACAAACCGGGCTGAGAATGTACTCGTAGTCGCGGGTTCCCCAGCTTGCGGTGGGGACAATTACTTCGCCTTTCACGGGCTCGGCTGTGGCAAATATGCCGTGGCATTCTTGGTGAACCCGCTGCATAATTGTTGGCGACCAGCCTAATTCCTGCCAGGTTTTGCCAATCATTTGTCTGGGGTTCATGCCGGCAGCTTGAGCGGCGGTGCGGCTGACATAGGTGTATTTTCCCGATCGATCTACTAGAAAAATTAGGTCAAGAGAAGCGCCGAGAATGCCGTCAACAGTTCTGGCGTGTCGGGCTACTTGAGCCGTCATTTGTCTGACAGTGATGGCGCCGCGGACTCTGGCGGCCAGTTCAAACCGCAAGAGTTCGTTGGCTTGTTTGAGGAATAGGGTGCGCTGTTCGACTTCTATTTCTAGTTCTGCTTTGGCTTTTTCTAGGGTGACTTCGGCAAGTTTGCGATCGCTCACATCTGTAGAAATTGTACCGACTGCATAAGCTTTACCTTCGGAGTTGCAGAGGGGAAATTTCAGAGAAATATAAGTGTGCGGGCCGTCGTCTTGAGGGATGATTTCTTCGAGGGTTAGGGGCGAGGAGGATTCGAGAACTTTCAGGTCATTTTCTCGCAGGGCTGCTGAAGAGTCTTGGGGAAAAATATCGCCGTCGGTTTTCCCTGTTATTTGCTCTTTTGCGATGTCAAACAAATTGTCAAAATGGCGGTTTGTGAGCAGGTATTTTCCGTCAAGGTCTTTTATGTAAATTACTGCTGTTGAGTTGTCTAAAATCGCTTGCAGCAGTGCTTCGCTCTTTCGCAGGGCTTTTTGAGTGTTTTGGCGATCGAGTATTTCTGGCTGCAATTCCCAGTTGAGGCGATTTAAGTCTTGCCAAGCTTCCTGGACTAGATTTAAGGCGATCGCGCTTTTTTCTAGTTCTGTATTTTCTGTATTTACCTGTCGCGACTGGTTTGAGACGGAGTTTTCGGGCAATTCTAGGGGTTGGAAAGCGAGCGGGATGTGGGGATTTGCGATCGGGCGTTGGCGAAGCCCTCGAAGAGGATCGCCCGCCAATTTTTTATTATATCGAAAATCTACGGCTAATTGACCATCTAAACTCGATTTTTTGGGAAATAAATCGGGGAATTCGCCGAAATTTAAATTGTCATAAATTATATCAAATGTCCGCGATCGCTGCGGCAGTTCGGCGCTGGAGTTAAATGCCCAATTCCCGTCTGATGTTGATAAATCTGAGTTAGCGGGTTTAGCAATCCGGCGAGTGACGGCAACTCCCAAGGCGAAGGGGACAAGGGCAGCCGCAGACATTGCCAGCAGCCAGTTGTTGCCCCACCAAGTTTCGATCGAGGTTGTGGGGATGCCCCGCACTAAAATTACAGCGGGTTTTCCGGCTAGATTATTCAGGGATTTTGCTGCTACTGTATAAGCCTGATTCCCTATTTTTATTTGCTGAGCAACTGCTTTCCCATCGGCGGCGCGTGCAGAGATCAGTAGCGATCTGTCCATCCACTGTAAGTCGGGCAACCGTTGATTTTTCGTAACACTTTGTCCACTTACCAAGACATATTTGCCCTCATTAAGCGGTGCATAAATAGCGTAAAATCCGAGTGAATGGACTATTTCGCTACTGGCAACCATCGGGATTTGGCTCAGATTTGTTCCTAAAAATAAAGCAGCAATAACAGTCTGATTTTTGGGATGTTTTACGGGAATTTCTGAGTAATTCACAAGGACACGTTCGCTCAATCCCGTTTGCAAAGTTGGCAATTGTTTCTGATTTTCCGATTTAGCCAGAATTTTGCTGGGCGTAATTTGCTCTTTTTTTGCTAATACTTGATAGGCTAGGTTGCGAGGATTAAAACTTTGTCCCTCTTGGTTGAGATTAACGCTAACAATTATCTTCCCATCTTTCCCCACTAAAGCTGCATTGTGTATTGCTCCTGTTTTGACTTGATTTTCTAGAATTTGCTTGACAGATTTTTGCAAATATGATAATTTTTTGCCGCTGTTGTAAGCTAAGGCTGTTTGGGCGATGGTTTTGCTGTCAGAGGAGTTTTGCAAACGGTCGGCGGCGCGATCGAGTTTGAGATTATAGTTAATTTCACTAACAACTAATTCTGATTTAGCTTGATTTTGCCCTTGGATCAGTCCCGCTGTCAATATCATCCAAAGCGCCGCTCCTGCAAGTCCCAGTGGCAAGATTATTGGTACAACTAGGAGTCCAATTAGTTGTTTGCGGGTGAGAGACAAATTGTAAGTGCAAGGCATGACAACTGCTGCAAATCTGTCGGAACTTACTGCTGTAGTTGGCTGCGGACAATCTGACTGGAGGTTGTTTAAGTGAGTCTGAGCCATAGGAGTAGATGCTAAATCGGTAGTAGATGCGGGCTGCCCATTCATATAAACGATCAGAATTTTACTGTTTGAATTCTGCTGAGTCAGATTTTGTTATTTAGTTATTAGTATGCTGTCGGATGTTCTTGAAAGCCTGTTGGCAGTATTGATCCCCAAAAACAGAGGTACTTTTTCGCTCAATTTTAGGTTTTCACCCTGGCTCAAAAACCCGGATTTTTGCTTGCAGTATGTAAATTCACTTAAAAACGAGTTTAACCTAATTGTTGCAGGAGTTAAAGAAAAAACTTAGGCAGGGGAAGCCAAAAACCAAGTTTCTGTGCGGTATTTGGTGGCAGGTGCGATCGCCTTTTCCCTTCATCACCTTTTTTTCAATCCCACAACCGCCTGCCTGCTTTGCCGCCCAGTCGCTGGTGAGTATCTTTGAGCAAAGTTGGGATGTCTAACTCTTCGGGACACCGGGGCAAACATTCGCCGCAATCGGTGCAGCGGTTGCCTTTGCTGCCGGGAAACCAGTGTCCGGCATTTTCAAACATGGCGTAGCGGTATTTGCCAAAGTCAGTCATGTCGCACCCGACGGCGAGATTGCGGAGTCGCAATACTTCGGGAATGTTGATGTTTTCCGGGCAAGGCAAACAGGCATAGCACTGGCTGCATTTGTCGGTTTTCAAAGTTGCTGCAATAACCGATTCTAGCCGATCGAACGCAGCGATTTCGGAGTTGGTGAGGGGAAAGTCGCGATCGCAATATTTCAGGGGTTGCTCTAATTCTGTGGCATTTGCAGGGCCCACACTCAAAGTCCCAATCCTAGTATCGCTGAGTAAAAATCGATAGTTCAACTCTAAAGGCGAGAAAGGCGAGCACAATTGTGCGAGAGTTTCCGGGGGCGTGTAGAGTTGCCCTCCTTTATCTGCCGGGGAAATGATGAAAACGCCCATATCTTTGTCTTTGGCGAGTTCAATTGCCGGGGCGTTGCGCTGAAAAAAATAGTAATAATGCAGATTGACAAATTCAAACAAATCTGTATTGATTGCAGCCAAAATCAGATCCAGAGGCCCGTGAGTCGAAAAGCCGACGTGCCTAATGATCCCATCAGCCAGGGCTTTGCGTACAGCTTCCATGCAGCCTGTGGGATCTCGTACAATCGCCAAATGTTCCCAAGTATTCAAACCGTGAATTGCCAGACAATCGATATAGTCTAAATTCAGGCGTTTGAGGGATGCGTCGATGCAGCGTTCCATTGCTGCTGCATCCTCGGTTGGGGAAATTTTTGTAGTGACGTGGAGGCGCGATCGATCGACAGACAAACCCGCCGAAAGGGCCGCGCCAAGATATTCCTCGCTGCAACCGTAACCTGCAGCCGTTTCCAGGTGATTGATTCCCTGAGACACTGCCTGTTGTACAGTCTGACAGGCAGTTTCCTCAGAAGCCAAATAGCGCATGGTTCCCAAGGAAAATACAGACAGGTGCAACTCCGTTTTGCCAAACCGTCGATAGCGCATAAAGTTTAGGAAGTTTCGCCCGGGCCCAAGCCACTTCTCTTAATCAAATCCTCTGGACGGAGGTTTGAGATAAATTCCCGGAAGGCCCGGCGTTCTGCCTCATCAGCATCTCGATCGACCGGTATCGAAGCATCGGCGACGACTTCTTCCATCACCCAGATGGGGCAGTTCGTTCGCAAGGCTAGGGCGATCGCGTCGCTAGGTCGGGCATCGATCTCTTTTTTAACTTCTCCCTGACGGACGATCAGTACGGCATAGAACGTGTTATCTTGCAGCGAGTGAATAACTATGCGCTCCAAGGTAAGACTCCATGCCTCTAAAAAATTGACCATCAGATCGTGAGTTAAAGGCCGAGGAGGCTTGTGGCCTTCGATCGCGCTAATAATAGCCTTTGCTTGCTCCTGACCGATATAAATAGGCAAAGCCCGTCGCTCAGTAGCGTCTCTCAATAGGACAATAGGACTGCGCGTGGCTGCATCTAAGGCAATTCCAGCGACTTTCATTTCAATCATAAAAATGCTCGGTAAGTGGGAAACTCAGAGACTTTAGTCCTGAGAGGGAAACAACATGGGCGGTTTCAACACATTCGACTACGCTCAGTGAGCACCACCTTGAATCCCCTTTCCCCTTTCGGGGGTAGAGGGGTATGGTTGCCCCTCTTTGGAGATATGGTTGTCTCCGGCTCCCTTTCGGGGTAATGTTCGCTTGTCGGTCAATGTTATGAGAGCTTGTTAGACTTGCAACACTGTCGAGCGTGACCTTAAGACTGTTTAATTGCAAATGACAGAGCCCAAAACTAGCGTCGCATTCAAGGAGTGTCGTGACTCAAATAACGTAGCCAGTTAAGGCTGAGGCCCGTCAGCACAGCTTGCTTCGATTGCTCTTACAAGCTCAGTCCCTGGTTTTAGGGCTGGGTTACTGACAGAATTAAGAAACTGCAAGGCGGTAGAAAACTCGGACATAAAGATGACCTAAATCCAGTATGACTCGATCTTCGCCTGAATCTGCAACTGATCTGGGACTATCGATTTTAGATTTGAGATTTTAGATTTTCGATTGACTCCGGGGGACAGGGGGACGGAAAAACCTCCTGCGTCTGGTTTGTGCCTGTGGTTTCATGTAAATAAGCGATCGACTAAGGAAAAATACTTATGTTTACAGGACTAATTCAATCTCTCGGAAAACTGAAGTCGCTAGGCAACGATTATTTCCAAATTTCCTGCACATCAAACAACTCCTACCAGATTTTACAAGATTTAGCCATTGGGGACAGCGTAGCCGTGGATGGAGTCTGTTTGACGGTAGTGGAAGTTTTGCCGCAAGGTTTTGTCGCCGTCGCTTCCCCAGAAACTCTCCGGCGCACTACTCTGGGATCATTCCCCGATGCTTTGGTGAACCTAGAAACCTCCCTGCGCGCCGGTAGCAAATTGGGGGGACATTTCGTGACGGGGCACGTAGATGCGATCGGCACTTTAGCGACATCAACCCAAACCGCCAACGCTTGGGAGATGCGGTTTACTGCCCCACCATCCGCCAATTCGGGATGGCAACGTCAAATCGCACCTTACATCGTTTCCAAGGGCAGCATCGCCGTCAACGGCATCAGCTTAACCGTGGCAGATTGCGATGCTGACGGGAATTGGTTTGAAGTTGCTGTCATTCCCCACAGTTTTGGTGAGACAAACCTCAGCTATTTGCAACCAGGAAGTTTAGTAAACTTAGAAGCAGATATTCTGGGCAAATATGTCGCCAAATTTCTCCGCAGCGGCTCAAAATCCCATCCCGAACCGTGGGAAGAAACCCCGGCAATCAACAGTTTGGGAACAATTACACCAGAATTCTTAGCAGAACACGGATTTATTTAATCAATGAAACAATAAAAATCATTGCTGAACGAAGTAGCTGTGGGCCGAGGAGCATCTCTTTATCATTTAGAATATAACTTTTAGTTGTAAGCTGTTGGGAATCTAAATTGTATTTTTTGGGCGGGCTTTCTGGCCCAACCCCTACTCCCCACAAGAATTTTCTTAAATTTGACTATACAATTTAAATGCACTTCAGCTTAGTCTATCACCATTCTCTTGATTTGCAAAACTCATTGATACGTGCTATATACCATTGACGTTGAACAGAGAATGCGGTACAATTTTTATTAGGGGTTTCTTGGCTATCTCTTCCACCGACTGTGTAAGTCCTGACTGCGACGAGTGTAAGGTAGAGAGGCCAATCTACAAAGCAAAAAAAAAATTTGAAAAACCTTGTTAAAAACCAATGCAGCCAGATTCTCAAAAATCTCCCAATTTACCTCTCGTCTCAGTCATTATCCCTGCATACAACGCTGAGCAATTTATTGAAGAAACTCTCAAATCTGTTCTGGCTCAAACTTATCCAGCCATTGAAGTTTTAGTAGTCGATGATGGTTCCCAGGATCGAACCGCTGAAATTGTCGAAAAAATCAGCCAAAAAGATTCTCGCGTCCAGCTTTTGAAACAGCCCAATGCTGGGGTCGCTGCTGCTCGCAACTTAGGAATTCAGAAGTCGAGAGGAGAATACATTGCCCCCCTTGATGCCGATGATATTTGGTATCCTGAAAACATAGAAAAACAAGTTCAATGTATGATGGAGGGAGAGCCATCGTTAGGAGTCGTCTATTCTTGGTCATTAGATATTGATGAAAAGGGATCTTTAACCGGGGGACTCCGCGCTTTTACGATGGAAGGTGAAGTTTATGCAACCTTAATTTGCCACAACTTTTTAGGCAATGCTAGCGCTTCGATGATCCGGCGTTCTGCTTTAGATAAGGTGGGCTTTTACGCCACTAGCTATATAGAGAAGAGTGCTCAAGGCTGTGAAGATTGGGACTTGTACCTGCGACTGGCAGAATACTATCAATTCGGAGTGGTGCCGGAATTTCTAATTGGATACCGCAAAGTTGACAGCAGTATGTCTAGCAATTATATGGTGATGGCGAAGTCTCACGCATTAATGCTGCAAGATGTAAAGCAACGGCATCCGGAAATTCCCGAGTTCCTACACCGATTGTCAGCCAGTAATTTTTTGATGTATTTAGCACACCAAAGTAGTCGGAATGGCCGCGATCGCACCGCGCTATTTTGGTTATTCCAAGCTTTAAAAGCTGAGTGCATCTCACCGTTGTCCCGTTATGGTTTTTACAGAGTATTGGGGAAGAGCCTTTTAAACCTATTATCCCAGTTTTGGAAACCTCAAGCTGCTCTGGAGACACCTCTGAGTTCACAAGAGCCGCAATCCTCTGACTGTAAACTCAGCAGCCGAGAGCTGCTGGTTGAGAGTCGGCGCAAAAATATCGAATCGATGGTAAGGATTGGGAACATTTTTCACCGCTCAATTTCCCGCATTGTCAAGCGAAATCAAGCAGATATTGACATGCTCCCTCAAGTGAACATTAGCGCCACTCCATCGGCACAGGCAGAGTTGTCTTATGAAAAAAGAGATTCAGGCTATTAAAACTCTGCTTCCCCTCCTCAAGATATACCCTTGGGCCATCCCGGCAATGATTTCCTTGGGTATGCTTGCTTCCCTTTCCGACGGCTTTGGCATTAGCTTATTCATTCCCTTTTTGCAAACTTTACAGCAAGAAGAAACTCAGGCTGTAACTGGCAATTCTTTCATTGATTCTCTGATGAAGATATTCGCTGCTGTCCCTGATAGCTATCGGGTCTTAATCATCCCCTTGTGTATTTTAGTCAGCATCCTCATCAAAAACCTGATTGTCTATAGTAATTCTCTGCTTTTTGCTTGGTTAAATTCGCGAATTAGCAACCGATTGCGCTGCCAAATTTTTAACCAAACTTTAACCGTTAGCTACTCTTTCTTAGAGCGCAGCGAATCGGGAAAGATTATGAATATTTTGGCGACAGAGAGTTGGCAGACTAGCAAAGCTTTGAGTTTGTTTGTTAACTTGATTACGTATGCTTGTACGATTACTGTCCTGGCAACACTGTTGCTACTCATCTCTTGGCAACTCACCTTAATTATCAGTATATCCCTCTTCCTAATTTCGCAGTTCATCCAATTTGTGACGCGCCGAGTCAAACATCTCGCACAGCAAGCTGTAGACGCCAATTCTCAGCTCGCTGTCCGAATGTGGGAAGGATTAGGGGGGATGAGAACCATCCGCTCCTTTGGACGGGAACCTTATGAGCAAGAACGCTTCGATCGCGCTTCCCAGCAGGTGCGAAACACCTTTTTCCAACTCGATATGCTGGGAGGGCTCATCAATCCGCTCTATGAAGTTTTTTCCGCACTCCTCCTGCTAGGAATTTTGGGGCTCGCCCTCCTGCAAAACCAGTCAGCTATGCCAACGCTGCTGACTTTTTTATTCATACTCTACCGCTTGCAACCACAGGTGCAACAGCTAGATGTAGCGAGGCTAGGTTTAATATCTACCGCCAGTTCTGCTGAACTGGTGATGGCTTTTTTAGACACTTCTGATAAACCTTACATCCGCTCAGGTAACGTTCCCTTTGACAAGTTGAAGCAGGCGATCTATTTTGAGTCAGTTTCCTTAACTTACAACCCTGAAGATCGGCCGGCAATAGAGGCTGTCTCCGTCGAGTTCAAACGCGGCCAAACGACGGCTTTAGTGGGGCCATCTGGTGCGGGAAAATCGAGCATTATCAGCCTACTCTGCCGCTTTTACGAGCCAACTTCAGGAGAAATTTATATTGACAACAGCCCCTTACAAGAACTGAATTTAACGGACTGGCGAAAGGGAATTGCGATTGTCAGCCAAGAGGTTCATATCTTTAGCGGGACGGTGAAGGATAATATCGCCTACGGGCGCTTGGAAGCAACGGAGGCAGAAATTTTTGACGCTGCAAAACTTGCCAATGCTCACGATTTCATTAGCCAACTGCCGGAAGGGTATGACACGAAAGTGGGCGATCGCGGCGTTCGCCTTTCTGGCGGACAAAGGCAGCGTATTGCCCTCGCTCGCGCGATTGTCCGCGACCCCGATATTCTAATTTTGGATGAAGCAACGAATGCTCTAGATAGTATTGCTGAAAACTTGATTCAGGAGGCCCTCAACACGCTCAGCCAGAACCGCACCGTCATTGTCATTGCTCATCGCTTATCGACGA
The DNA here is from genome assembly GCF_036700445.1 of Microcoleus sp. T3_B1. NCBI lineage: Bacteria > Bacillati > Cyanobacteriota > Cyanophyceae > Oscillatoriales > Microcoleaceae > Microcoleus > Microcoleus sp. T3_B1. The sequence goes on along the minus strand of NZ_JAUBOX010000002.1, from coordinate 14,932 downwards.
TTGAAAATGCCGATAAAATTATTGTGATGGAAAATGGCAGGGCGATCGAACAAGGGAACCTCCAGTATTTGCTAAAACTCGATGGCTTGTTTGCCAAGCTTTATCACCTGCAACACCGCAACTTACAAAACTAATAGGAATTTGGTGAATCACTTATGCCTTATCCGATTATTGACATTGAAGTGACACAGCCCCTTCCCACTCTGACAATTTCTGAGGAAGATACAGGAATTGCCTTAGTGGTGCGGCGAAAAGATAAAGCTGTTGGTTTGATCATGCAGCCTCTTCCTCCAAAGAGCGTCCTTTATCCTGAAGATTTAGCTAAAATGATTGAACGGGAAGTCGGCGCTAAGTTACTTCAGGAAGCGATTAGAGAAGAGTTAAATCCTACCGAAAAAGGCGATACTTTTCCCTCGCTCACAGTGGCAATTTGTACGAAAGATCGGCCGGAAAACCTGGCCCGGTGTCTGCAACATTTACTCAAGTTGCAAACACCTATTTCCGGTGAAAATCTTAACTTTGAAGTGTTAGTAATTGATAATGCACCTTCTAATGAAAAAACAAAAGAATTGGTAGACTCCCTACCAGGAGTTCGCTATGCCAGGGAACCAAAACCCGGTTTAGACTTCGCTCGCAATCGCGCCTTGCAGGAAGCAACTGGGGAAATATTAGCTTTTCTAGATGATGATGTCACGCCCGATCGCCAATGGCTGAACGGATTGAGGGAAGCTTGGGCCGAAAATCCCGATGCGGGTGGTTTTACAGGGTTAGTGCTACCTTATGAGTTAGCCACTGAAGCCCAAATTTTATTTGAAAGTCGGGGCGGTTTTCGGCGCGGATTTGAGAAAATTCGTTATGGCAAAATATTGCCTCACAATCCGTTATACCCCTGTGGTGCAGGCATATTTGGAGCTGGCTGCAATATGGCATTTCGCCGCGATGTTTTACTCAAACTAGGGGGATTTGATGATGCACTCGATACAGGTGCGCCCCTCCCCGGCGGTGGCGATTTAGATATTTTTTATCGAGTTGTTCGCGCTGGCTATCCCCTCGTCTATGACCCTCGCTATCTGGTGTTTCACCAACACCGCCGGGAATATGAAAAACTGCGCCGCCAGTATTGGACTTGGGGGTTAGGTTTTATGGCTTTTGTGATAAAATCCTATCAGACCGATCCTGCCAAGAGATCGCAGCTAATCCGGCTGATCGCTTGGTGGATGGGCTATCAGTTAGATGAATTGCAAAAGAGTATTAGGGGCTGTCATCCTTTGCCCCCAACGATGATTTTAGCTGAAATGTGGGGTGGGATCGTAGGGCTTTTTGGCGAGTACCCCCGTTCTTTAAAACGTATCGAGCAGATTCGGCGGCAATTTGCCTAAAAAAAGGAGATTTGCTTCAGAAATCTATTTCTCGTTCCATGCAGGAAACGACAATTAAATATGACTAAGCTTCCGCCCATTGATATCGTCATCTGTACTTATAACAATGCTCCTCTTCTCAACAAAGCTCTATCGGCCCTTGCCCAACAGCAAGTGTCGCCCGAATTAGAGTGGAAGGTGTTAGTGGTCGATAATAACTGCACGGATAACACGCAGGAAGTTGTCGAAAAATATCGAGTGTCGGGAACAATTCCCTACCTTTCTACAGGCTCAGAAACACAGCAAGGATTAACCTATGCGCGCCACTACGGGGTTCAAAATACAACGGCTGATTGGATTGCTTTCGTAGATGACGATTGCTTCCTGGCAGAAGATTGGGTGGAGCAAGCTGTTAAATTTGCTGCGACTCATCCTGACTGCGGCGCTTTTGGTGGGCGAGTGATTTTAGATTGGGAAACTCCACCGCCTAAATATGTATTGAATTATGGTTACTCCTTCGCACAACAAGAACACGGCACAGAACCCAAAAAAAATCTTGTCTCGTGGGAGCAGGATTAGTGTTGAATAGAGGAGCTTTGGCACATACTGGTTGGATTGATAAACCGTTACTTCACGATCGCATCGGCACCAAGCTGATATCAGGGGGAGATGTGGAAATTGCTTTGCGGATTTATGGTGCGGGATACGATCTTTGGTACACTCCTGATTGCCAGTTAAAGCACTTTATTCCAAGTAGGCGTACTTCTCAAAAATACTTGATAGATATTAACTATGGTCTAGGGACTTCTCAAGTTTTGGGCGATTCTCTTCTCTGGTCGGGTTCTTATCAAGATTGGTTGTTTAAATTTATTTGGGATGGGGTAAAAGCTTCCCAAAATATCGTAATTCAATCTTTAAGAACGGCTTTGGGGCGAATGAATCCGGCGGAAGTGGAGATCAACAAAAGTTTTGTGCGGGGTAAGTGGGCCGGAATTAACCGGATGATCCGCATGAACCGGAGGAACGCCGAGAGTTCTTGGGTCGGGCAAAATTAGTCGGTTAGCCACCCGATAAATCTATTGCTACTTTGAGGTAATTTCTGTGAGCAACTCCTGGAAAGTTATTAACGTAGAGCTAAGTAAAGCCATTCCTGACTTGCCTTTAATTCCTGGTTATGGGGGCATTTACACTGTATTTTGGTGGCATAATATACCCCTTGGTCAACAGGAGATTTTAGCCGCTCAGTTGCCAATGTCAGCAACAGAATTGACTAATTTAGCGGTACAAGCAATTACTCCTACCATCGGTAGCCATTTGCTAGAGCAAGGTTTTAAAGCAGCTTTGCCAGTTATTTCCAAGAATCCGGCGCGCGATCGCCCCCCTGAGTTCCAAGCTCTAATGGCTTTGGAACAACCTCTTGCAAAGCTTGAGCAACACTTTTCACACTTAAATAGTGAAACTGTTTCTGTTGTGATCTGTACTCGAAATCGACCAGAACAATTAGAGCGATGTTTGCAATCCTTCCAAAACTTATCCCATCTCCCCCACGAAATTATTGTTGTTGACAATGCTCCTAGTTCAGACGCTACGCAGCAATTAGTTGCCAAAATACCAGAGGTTAAATATGTCTTAGAACCTCGCCCTGGTTTGAGCGTGGCCCGCAATACTGGCATCCATCACAGTACAGGCAATATAATTGCTTTTACTGATGATGATGTGATTGTTCATCCTGATTGGATTGCCAGAATTGCCCAAAGTTTCCAGGGCGATCGCGTCATCGCCATGACGGGACTTATTCTACCAGCAGAACTTGAAAATGAAGCCCAATTGATCTTCCAAAAAGGTCATACTGGCTTCGGATGGGGATACCGCCCTACAACCTTTGATACTCAATTTTTTGAGGAAATGAAGCCGTTCGCTGTCCCCGTTTGGCGCATTGGTGCAGGGGCAAATATGGCGTTCCGGCGCGAACTTTTTGATAAAATTGGATACTTTGACGAACGGTTGGGTGCAGGCGCTTCTGGGTGTAGTGAAGACTCTGAAATTTGGTATAGAGTGCTTGCCGAAGGCTGGTTTTGTCGCTATGAACCAACAGCGGTCGTTTACCACTACCACCGCGGCGATCTGGATAGCTTAAAACACCAAATGTATCACTATATGCGCGGACATATCGCAGCGCTTTTTGTGCAGTTTGAAAGGTACAAACACTGGGGCAACTTGCGTCGCGTTTTCATCGCTTTGCCTAGATATTATGTCAAGCGATTCATCATAGGATCGTTGACAGGATTTAGAGGGGTCAATAAAACGCTCTTTTCTGAGGCGTTAGGCTGTTTGGCTGGAGTACAATTTTATATCCAGAATCAGAGTCACAAAAATTAGTAATTTTTGGAGTTTATAGGAAAAAAACAATGGTAGCAATTCATCCGTCAGAGACAAGAGGAAATAAAGAAAATTTGGGTCGTTTTTTATCCCGCAACCCCTTTCCGCATGGTTTGACTCAAGGATTCTTTTATCGGGAAAAGATGCGAGCAATTTACCGCATTGCCCCTGACGTTCCCTGTAAAGAAGTATTAGAAGTCGGAGGCGGTCAAGGCGGCTTGACGGCTTTACTCTATCCGCAAGCACAGATTACCAACATTGACCTCGATCCTAAATATGCAAATGCCCCTTGTAACCAACAAGAAAAAGTCCGCTTCATCTGCGGTGATGCCACGAATTTACCGTTTGAAAATGAATCATTTGATATAGTAACGATGTTTGACGTGATCGAGCACGTTCCCGACCATCAAAAAGCAATCTCAGAAGCGCTGCGAGTGCTCAAACCCAAGGGATTTTTATTAGTGAGCACTCCCAATGAAAATTGGCGGTTTCCCTACTATGGATTTATGAAACCACTTTGCCCACCGGAAGCGGAGGTGATGGCAGAATGGGGTCATGTCCGGCGCGGCTATACGATCGATGAACTGACAGCATTAATTGGTTTTCCTTGCCAAATCTCTGCGACTTTTATTAATCCATTGACGGTACTTTGTCATGATGTTGCTTTCTCCCGTTTATCTTCTCTCAAGCGCCAATTTTTTTGTACTGCACTCACTCCTTTAACCTGGGTGAGCTATTGGCTGCATAAACCTGAATCATTGGGGACGGAAACTGCATACGCTTGGCAAAAGTAGGGAGAAACATCAGGCGGAAGGCAGGAAATGGTGCGTTCGCAGAGGCGCTGTTAAAAACTGATTTACTGGGCAATATTTTTATCGGAATCATTAACCGTATCTTCTCGCATTTGAGCAAAAACTCCTACTCGAGCTTGGTAAAGCATCTGCATATTATCTGCCAATTCCCGATCGCTCCACCAGTGAACCAGAGAATCTCGGTGACGCTTAGCGAGGAGCGATCGAGGAATTCCATTAGCAATATCTTGCTCAACTGAGTCCATGACACCATCATACCAATTGCCAAACATCTGAAACCCAGCTAGGGTATTTAAAGGAAGCAGTAGCAACATCCCTAAAAACAGTCCCCACTGAACAATTTGTTGCCATTTTCGAGAGCCGTACAATTCCCAAATAAAGAAGGTTGTACATAGCATGGGAACTGCAAACATCACGTATCGCATGGGGAATCCTTGAGATGGAATCAGTCCAGCTCTACCATAGCCTACTGCTAAGGAATAAACACCGAAAACACCACATAATAAGAGCATTGTCAAGGCTCGCTGTCTCTCCAAACCTTGATGGCTTACAATGCCTAAAATGACTACTCCCAAAGTAGGCATGAAAATCCCAAAGGCTATCAATACAAAAAAACTCCACGAATAAGCAGCAACGCCTCCGAAACTGTAAGCTAAAAATTTAGCAACTGTCTGGAGTGTGGGCCCTAAACCGGGACTGGGGGGATTCCAAGTGGGACGTTGATAGCCAATAAAATATACACCTATTAAACACAAGGCAATCGCTGCCAAACTGATTGAAATAATACTCGCCGATCGCTGTTTATCTTTGGAATCCGTAGCGTAGAAGTTGATAAAGCCACGATAGATGAACCAAGGTGCGAGCAAAGGAACTAATAACAACCCATTCGCTCCACAAAAGGGAAGTGCAACCAAACTCACCCCACCGATTGCTACTGCTAAAGGCGTTGTCAGAGTGGGTTGAATGACAAAGACAAAGACTATAATGTAGGTGAGGGCAGTAGGCAAGACTTGGGTAAACTGCCAACTCCAAAACAGATTAGGCCAATTGCTGATATTCAATAAAGCAATGGGAAAAAAGGCATCCGCATAGCTGGTTTTTCCCCCTCGCAAAGATCGAGCGACTTGAATGGCAGCCGCAGCAACAAAAGCGAATGTCACGACATTAAGTACCATCCCTGAACGAAAATCACCCTTAGTAAACTTGAGCAAAGTTAACAAAATTAGGCGTGGTAAAGGGATACGATGTTCATTATTCTGCTGCCATAACCAACTAACTAGGTGGGGTTCATGTCCTGTCAAGGGCTTAACCAACAACCAATCTTCGGCCAGGGGAATATTTCTCCCATAGTTCGCTAAACAGATGAAAGCAGCGATTAGCATTGCTAACCAAATACCCCAGACAAATAGCTTGGAGTTGCGATCGCTGGAAACAATAGACATAGAAGTATAGTCCTAATGTACTGTTAATCACGAGATTTTGAACTGGCGAGTGATGATTTTGTTAGCGCCTTTTCTTGAACAGATTTTTTAACCACAATTGCCACAAAACTTGCCCATATCCCCCACCTACTCGGATCAGTCGAAACGATGAAATTCCCATATCTGGGGTACGATTAATCCAAGAAATGGGAACTTCAATGAGTGAATAACCTTTCAAAAGAGGTTGCAGTCCTGTCTCTGCATTGATGGCAAATCCTGGCTGAGTAAGTTCTAGGTTCTCAACTACCTCTCGCCGCATGAGTTTGAGATTATTGGTTAAATCCCGAAAATTTCGCAGGAATAATATCTGTGCCAAGAGATGAAATCCTCGATTGACAATTATTTTAGATAAAGGGTAATTAAGCAATACGCTATGGCGGGAAAATCGACTGCCCACTACTACATCATAGCCCTGATTTGCCTTGTCAAACAAATCGCGAATTTCTGGAAGAAGATGCTGAAAATCACAATCCATTGATAAAATATACTGCCCTGTCGCTACTCGATAGCCATCTGCAAGCGCTCTTCCTACGCCATTGGGTGGAACCCGGAAGACAGGTTTAATCAAGGGATCTGCGTCTGCTAAACGTTGAATTACTTCACGGGTTCTATCTTGACTATTGTCATCGACGGGAATAATTTCGTGGAGATAATCGCCAAAAAAAACCTTGAGTCGAGTAATTAGGGGTTCGATGTTCATCTCCTCATTATGGCAGGGAATGACGACAGAGACTGCTCCCCGTAACTGCTCGTGTTCACACAGAGAGATTTGGGGACTGTTAATAACTCTAGGTGGCTTTTGAGCATGAATGAGAATTGATCCCGCCAGGGTCTTTAACCCAGGAGTATTTTCGAGAATAATCGAAAGATTTCGTAATAGCCAAATCAAGTCTTTGGTGAGGGGAGCATAAACAAAATCGTTGAAAATAGCAAAGATTCTAATAAAGCCAATTTCGGAAATTAGTTCATATAATTCTGGACGATTGAGGAGTTTTCTGGGGTCTTTATTTCCAAAATTTTGAGAAATAAATCGACGTAATCTCAGAACGATATTCCAGGGATTACTGTCATAAAAAATGACTTGACCGCCCGGATTTAGAAGTTCATAAACTTTTTGGAGAAACCAGCCGCTATTTCGCTTATCCAATAAATCCATTGCCACAATCAAATCAAAATGTCGTCCTTCAAGGGTTCCTGGGATAGACATTGCATTGATAAACTCAACTGAAGAAACCAAAGTATCTGGTTTAGGGAGTTCGGTAAAGGTAACTGCTGTGATCGGATTTTCTCCGCGAGATACGGTGAGAAGTTGTTCTGTAAAAAGACCTTCGCCACAGCCAATTTCTAAGATGGTTTGACCCGGAATTAGGTGAACTAGATGACGGAAAGTTTGCGCTCTCCAGAGGAGTCTATCTTGATAAATGGCATCGCGCTTTTTCCAATACTGATCTCGATACTGCTCTCGAATCCCTAAAATTTGACTCTGGAGTAGATCTGGATCGTCTTGGGTAGGTGGTATGTTTGCAGAATTGATTTTAATCATTTGCTATCTCCCGATTGAGCAGAATTTTTATTTTTTGTGAAGACCCATTTTTCACTGATAACATAGTTGATAACAGATCCGAGAATAATCCCCGTTAAGGTATTAATTTGATAATTCACTTTTAACCCCTCTAAAATAGGGAAAACCAAGAAGCTTCGAGTAGCGACAACTAATCCACAAGAGATGTGGTAGCGAGGGATCTGCTGCCCTAAAATCTCTTGCCAACTTGAGTGATGACTTACCAAAACCCACGTTCGATAAACAAAAAAACTAAATAATAAAGAAATTTCAATCGAAATAATATTGGCAACATTGCGGAGAATTTGTGTGTTAAATTTCCAAGTTGCGATAATAAGATAAATTAACACAACATTGAAAATTGCTGTAATAATCCCACAAATTAAATATCTAAAAATTCGTTGTTTAGATTTCACTCTAGCTCGAGTCCTAATTTTTTTATAACTTGCTAGTTTTGTTCGGTCAAGTGACTTTTAAAGTTTTACATCCTTTTTATAAAAAAGTTCCAACGCTCGCTCGCTCAAAGTTGAGCCTCTCGTTCAACGGCTACTCATCCCGTAACATTTCTGTAGATCGGGGATTGCGTATGTATCTATTTGATCCCGTGCCTTATTTAGTTGTTTACTGGATATTATATAATGAGCATTGATAAAAAGTAAATGAAGTTTGATAATAGCCCACCAGAACCAACGATCGCCCTCCTGCACTGGGGCGATTTAATCGAAGATTTTTTAGATACCATCGGGGTTTCCTTTGAAGCTTTTTGCAACGAAATGACGGGGGGTTGGATGTTTGGCTACATTGAGGCGCTGCGACGGGCAGGGGTGCGGACAGTGTTATTCTGCATCTCTGGTAGCGTGGCTGAACCCGTGCGCTACACCCACAAAGACACAGGAGCAACAATCTGCACCCTGCCGGCACCTCAACTTTACCAAGCTGTCCGCCGCCAGATGGTTAACCCTCAAGGGTGGACGGTTCAGGATATGTTTGGAGAGGTTCGAGGCCTGGGCCGTCTGATGTTGGCAGGAGTGAAAAGCGTTACTCCTTACCTGGCTACACCGCTGGGGTTGCTGGCTGCAGAACTGCGACGAGAAAACTGCCAAGCGATTCTCTGCCAAGAATACGAGTACCCGCGCTTCGACGCTTGCACTTGGTTGGGGTGGCGGATGGGGCTGCCTGTTTTTGCCACGTTTCAGGGGGGCGATTTTCAGGTTAGTCCTTGGGAAGGTTTGTCGCGCCCGATCGCCCTCAAAGCGAGCGCGGGTTTAATTATTGCTTCGCAAACCGAGGTACAGCGCGTGCAAAGTCGCTATGGCGTGCCTCCTGCCAAGATTGCCCGCATTTTTAACCCGCTGGATTTGGAACTGTGGCGGCCAATGGATCGCGCTGAAGCTCGGCAACTGCTGGGTTTTCCCGGTGACGCTGAAATTGTCGCCTGTCACGGGCGGATTGACATCCGCCGCAAGGGGTTAGATATTTTGCTGGAAGCTTGGGAAGGGATCTGTCGCGATCGCCCAGGCCGAGATTTGCGGCTGTTGCTGGTGGGGACTGGTAGCGACGCGGAGGAATTGAGCCAGCGAATCGCTCAGATGCAGCTTTCGGGCATTGTTTGGGTGAATGAATATGTGCGCGATCGCGCTTTGATGCGACAGTACCTCTCGGCTGCTGACGTTTATACTTTGCCTTCTCGGCATGAGGGGTTTCCGGTTGCACCGCTGGAGGCGATGGCTTGCGGGTTGCCCGTTGTGGCTGCTGACGCGCCTGGAGTGCCTGATATTTTCGAGGGGGGCGAAGCTGACGGCGGGATCGTTGTGCCCCGTGAGGATGCAACCGCTTTGGCAGGGGGGATCGGTCGGGTTTTAGACGATCGGGCGTGGGGGCGGGAGTTGGGCAAGCGCGCTCGCATTCGGGTGGAAACTCATTTTTCTCTGGAGGCGATCGGTGTGCAACTGCGCCAGTTTTTGTGCGATCGCTCTTTAGGGCACATTCCGCATATCTGACTCGCAGCACTGGGAATGCTGGAAAAATCCCCGCCCGAAAAATTTATCTCCGCCTAATTTTTCGGGTTTTATTGTCACTTTTTGTGCCAATTATCGGAGACTTAATAAATTTTACTTAACGGATTTTTTTAATATATTCATTCTTTCAACTAAGCAATTTATTCTGGGATGGTGACAAAGATGTCTAGGAACTAGAACGACTCAGGGTTTCTCCCTGTATACGCTGTTGATAAAAGCTAATTTTATTACGAGCTAACTTGATTAATTATTGCACAGGTTCAGAAGATTGTTCCAGATAATTTACCCGCTGCCATCCATCTCAACCAAGGCCAAATCTACTCCCTATTCGGTGTTTTTGGCTCGGTTATTTACTGCGAGATACATATCTTTGCACCTGCATTTTATGAATATTAGTTCCTTCAAATCCAGCATTTTGAGAACTGAAAAATGCCGCGCGATCGCCTATAGCATTATAGTAGCTGTAAAGGTAATCGATCAGTTGCTGGCTGCCAGTAGAATAGATATTATCCGGCAGCGCGTTTACCGTTAGACCTCCGATTAAGCAGTGTGGTGTTTCCACAAATCGATTTTCCCGATTTTGCAGCCAATCTGCCGCCACTGAACCGTATTGAATTATAACTGCTATATTTTAATTTTTCAAGCGATACAACACCGACTCAGTATTAAAATCTTTTCCGAAAACTTGTTGCAGCGGGCCCTGGGCACTTGTCAGCCAAGATAGAGCTTTTCTGGTAGCTGCGTCTGTCCCAGTATGGGGCCCGAATCCCACAGTCCTAATTTTATTTCGCCGGAGGTTGTCAATCCATGCCGAAAGTCGATCGGCTCTAAACGGCACAGATAAAACTTGTCTGTCCAAATTTCTCCCATAAAACAGGTAGCTGCGGGAACTTAAAAAGAAGCCTATTCTTTCATCAGGTACTGTATTTTTATCAATATATTCGTAAATACCGCGATACAGTTCGGTGCGTGCAAAATCTCGCTTTTCCCTCCAATGACCAATTACTATCAATCCTATACAGACACAAATTATCACTATGTAAATCGATTTTTTTCGAGTGGGAAATAGATGACTCAGCCCTCTATAGCCAGGATTGATTTTCCACAATATCGCAGCCAGCGTCACTGACACAAGATAAAATATCGGATCTCTTAATATATCTTGCCAACTGGGGCCTAATATTTTCCCGATAGTATTAATAGCTTGTATTGGGTTAGACTTAAAATTGTCAATCAACAAACTTCCCCAAACAATACTATCTCCGGTGAAAGAAGCATTTTTAATATAATCAAAAATTGTGTTGCTAGTAATTCCGAACAAACCACTAACCAAAACCACTGCCAGAACTACTTGATTTGGAGTTTTTATCCGAGTTGCTGTAGCTGCAGCGGCTATGCCCAGCAAGCTTAAAAAGGGAAAACCGTATCTGAGATTAAAACCCAGTAAAGGGCTGATTTGACCGATAGAATCTCCCGCAGTACCTGACGTGTAAGGTGTAATTAAATACAGAATTCCGGTGCTGGCGAGAACTACAATTAAAATGATATTATTTTGATTGATTGTTCTGGTTTTACCTCTGATAAAAGCCAGAGGTGCTGCCAATACCTGAAGTGCGATCGCCAGAAAGGGCAGTTGCAATCTCATGATAATTTGTAAACCTAGAGTTTGCCAGTGGGAAATATTGGTGGGATTAAATTGAGCTGCTAAAGTGCTTTGCCAAGCATTGAAAGACGGCGAAGCGAGCGGCACAAGTAGGATAGGTGCGGGCTGCTGTACGGGAGGTATTGGCGTAGTTACTGGAGACTGTAAGGGAACAGGCTGTAAGGGAACTTTAATATTGCTGGTATCGGCGACAGGATAATTGATGTGCAGCAAGTTTCTCGCATACCAAAAACCTCCTAAAAACAAGCAACAAGCTAGGCCGCACAGCAAGACTGGTTTGATAAAGTGGCGAATTCTAAAATTAGCTGGTGTGGAATTTTTATTAACCGCGAATCTTTTAATTTCTAAGATGGCTAATCCTACTAAAAGTGAGGCTGCATAGACTATCCCCGTGATTTTTATTCCGGCTAGCATTCCTGCGGCTGCCAAAAATAGGGATAGTTCGGATTGCGATCGGCTGCTATGATAGGATAAACCTAGATACAAACCCGCTGTAAATATTGCAGCTAGCGGTAAATCGGGGTGAATAGTGTTAACTTGGTTGAGAACCATCGGTACTGTCAATACTAAAGATGCTGCTGCCATACCGTGAATTCGGGTGGCTCCAAATTTTACGCTCAATAGATAAACGGCAATTCCCTCAAGTACCCACGCAATTAGCAGGGGAAAAGCTGTGAGAAAATCTTCTCGGAAGGGGAGCAAACACAAAGCCGACAAAACGTGCCAATTGTAGGGATATACTCGTGCTTGCTCCTGATCGAAAATCCAATTTCCGGCGGGATCTAATAATGTAAATGAATGGGTTTGATACCATCGGGCGATCGCAGGCAGGTGAAACCACAATGAGTCATAATTGGTGGTGGGTTTGCTTGCTAGAGTGTCCCACAGCACCAATCCTGCAACAGCGGTGGCAACAATAATTAGGCGTTCGGATTTGCCCAGAGGTTGCTTGAGTTTGGGAATCTGCCACTGCGAGAAGGTAAAAGCTCTGTGGTTTTTGGTATAAATCAGGATTACGCCCATCGCACCAATCAGAATTTCTGCTATAATGACCGCAGAAATATTTAGTCGCTCGGCACTTCCTAAAATCAAGCCGATACATACTTGTACAATGCTCCATCCCGTCAGGAGTACGAGGAGAAAATGGGGAAATGAATAGTTCTTGTTTTCGTTCTGATTCTCGAAGGCCAGAGACAAGCTTAAGGGAATCGGGCAGACTACAATAATCAGAAATAAAATTAATTCCCACAAATGCTGCGCTATTAGCATAAGCTGCAAGTTACCCATTTTTATTGGTTTTTCTTGGTTCCGAGGTTTTTTCTGGTAAAGAGAAATCCATCGGATCTGATATCAACACATCTTAAACCATGCTCAGCAACAGGCTAGGAGGGCCCATTCTACAAAACATCAATTTTCTTGCGTGGCGGGCGAATAGCCCGCCCCTAAAAAAATTAATCTATCCCAGCCGGCATTTTTACCTGTTAGCTTGCTTCTGAGTTTTGGGTTTGACTGCTTCGGGCTCTTTGGGCTTAGAAGTGTCAGCTTTTAACAGTTCCGGGAATGGCGGCTGGAGGTTGTGAACTTCGATGTCCATTCCCAGCGGCAGAGGTGGAAGCTGGGGCAGATCGTTTTCCAAATCCTTGAGTCCGCTAGCGGTTTGTATTTCCACCATTTTCGGCATTTGCGGTACTTTGGCGGTTTCCAAACTGCCGATCATTTTTGCCAGAGCGAATTCTAGCTGAGAACCCGGGTCGATCGCCACCCAACCCTGGTCAGTCATTTGCCGAACCTCGAAGTGGAGGTGAGGCCCTGTAGACATTCCCGTACTGCCGACGCGGCCGATAGTCTCTCCCTGTTTCACCCACTCTCCCGGTTTCACAAACAGTTCCGAAAGGTGAGCGTAGAGAGTTTCCTGAGACTTTTTGTTGTGGTTGAGAACCACAGTCAAACCGTAGCCACCCAACCAATCTGCGATCGCCACTTGACCCGCATAGGCTGCCAGTACGGGCGTTCCCATCGGGGCCCCCAAGTCAGTTCCGGTGTGAAACCGGCCGTAGCCCAGAACTGGATGAGTCCGCCACCCAAACGGCGAAGTAATTGCCGAAGCAATAGATAGCGGAAACAGCAAGCTGGTGTTGCCATTTCCGGGCAGGCCTGCGGGACGCGGCGTGAGATTGTAGTAAGCAAAACCGGTATTGCTGCCGCTGCTGACACTAACCGCACCGACTTGAACCGGCCCGAGTCCCATGCTGGGCGCTGGAGCGCCGCCGCCGTAAGATGCAGATCCGGCATAATACCCCGCGTCTGCCGAGTATCCAGCGTCTGCGGAGTAGCCGATGTTAGCCGAGTAGCCGGTGTCTGCCGAGTAGCGTGGGGGTGCGTAAGCAGATTCCGGCGGGTTTGAACTCCCCCAAACCTGGCTGCCTATTTGTTGAACGGCTTGACCGAGTTTACTGACAGGATTCCCGCTACTATTTCCGGCAACAGTTTCCCGAACCTCGCCCGGAAGGTTTTCTTGCCGATTTCGAGGAGGAGGGGCTGCAATATAGCCGCCGTCTGCGATCGGAGTTTCCTGTCTGTAGTTGGGTTCTCCTGCATCTGCAGTCACTGGCTCGGAAACAGCAGGAGGCGCGCACAAACCGCCACCTCCTTCGCAGCCGGTTGATCGTTCTGCAAACTCTATGGTTGTTGGCGCTTGGTACTCGCTGGTAGCGCCAACGCTGTAGTCTGTTTGGTCGATTTCAGCGTGGGCTGGGTTAACTGGCGCTTCAAAAGGCGGCTCTTGGGCCGTCGCTTCTGGCAGGGGAATCAGCGCGGGTTCCGGCAGATAATATTGGGTGGGAGGTGGTTCGGTGGCGTACTCAGGCTCTGACGGCGGTGCGGCATCGAAAGGCTCGGACGGCGGGACTTCTGCCTGCGGTTCAGGGTATGGTTCTGGCGACCCTTGGCTGAATTCGGGTTCAGGGGGCGGGAGAGGAGCTTCAAATAATGGCTGGAGGTCTGCTGCGCCGGGGACGGCTTGTTCTGCTGGCGGAATTTCGGCTTGGGCCCAAACTAAGCCTTTGCTGAGCAGTCCCAGACTGGCAAGACAACCCAGTCCCACCAGCAGTGAGCGATCGGACAAAAGGCGCGATCGACTCCGGGCGCCTGTAGGGTTCTTTTTTTGCTGTTTGGTGTTCAAATGGGCTGTTATTTGCTTGTCTGGAACTGGTTTCACGATTTTTTTTCCCAACTCAACAGGGGGCACAAGGATCTCGAAGTCAGGATCGAATGTATGGCAATCCTTGTCTTTATATACAGGCTTAACTGATTTTACCGGGCTTGAGGCAATTTTTTTGCACATCGAATAAGTCGAATGCCACGGGGTAGAGTCGCGATGGATACCCTGGTTTTTTCGACCCTGATTGCACCCGTAACTCGTCTGTGACGGTCACACCGATGATAGCGCTTTGGCGTTCGTTTATGTTAATTAGTTACTAAAATTTTGCTCTCGGGTGGTGCAAAATTTTGGTGGCGTCCGCCGGAGTTAAGCGCCCAGGAATGGGTATTTTTTGATTAAAGCCGATCGTGCGTTTAAACTCAGATGTTGCACCATTGTCAATAAGCTTTTTATGAACAGGCTTTTCGGCCTGTTCCACAAAGAGTGAATTTTCTTGTGGA